>JAIQGC010000096.1 GCA_020072805.1 Terriglobia bacterium | reverse complement strand
GCCCCGTGTTCGACGTGTCCATGTGCCCGTTGAACATCACGCTCTTTCCGTTCGCCGTTCCTTCCCACAATCCCACCACGTTCGCGCGCCCTTCCTCCACTTCCTGCCAGGCCACCTGCAAGCCCGCCTCTTCGAACGTTCGGCGCATGTACCGCGCCATCTCGCCCTCTTCTCCCGTCGGACTTTGGATGTTCACCACGTCGCAGCTCATCGCCACGATCTCTTCCTCGCGAATTTGCGCAAGGATCGTCTTTGCCAGGTCTTGGTTCATAGCCTTATCCATCTCCCTTTAGCCCGCATTTTTCACAACAGTCAGGCTGTAGGGGCGGGGCTTGCCCCGCCCGCTGCTCTATTTGCACGATTTCCTGTTCCGCCGTGCGCGTAACACTGCGATCTTTCTCCCACCAGTAAAATTGGCGCGCAATCTGTAGCCGCCCTCTGCAGAGGGCGGGCTCTTCCACACCGCCCACCCAGACTTACATCTCATCGCGAGAAATCCGGGTTAGTGCCGAAAATCATCCGGCGTGCTGCACAGCTTCTCGCACCCGTCCGCCGTCACCAAAAAATTATCCTCGAGCCGCAGTCCGCCTCCGCCTTCCCAGTAAATCCCCGGCTCGATCGCCAGCACCATTCCCGCGCGCATCTGCCCCGGCGCCGCCTGATGCGCATACGGCGGCTCGTGCGCCCGCGCGCCCACTCCGTGCGCCACCGGATGCGACGGCTGCCCCGCATACCCCGCCTCCGCAATTCCCTGGCGAATGCTGCGGTCCAATTCCCCCAGCGCCGCCCCGTCGCGCACGCTCCCAATCGCCTGCTGGTACACCGCCAGCAACTGCTCGAGCAGCCGGTCGTACTCCGCCGTCAATCGCCCCGGACACAAATTCTTCGTCAGGTCCGTCCAATACCCGTCCGCGCACACCCAGATCTCCACCAGCGTCGGCTCGTTCTCGATCACCGGGCGGTCGCTCGTCGCCGTGAACGTCGCAATCCCCTTCCCCGACCACACCAGCGTGAACGCCCGCGCCATCTCCACTTTTCCCTTGTACCCCACGCCCACCGCGTGGATGCGGCCCTCGATCATTGCCGCCACTTCGCTTTCCTTCATCCCCGGCCGGATATTTTCTCGCGCGTGTTCCATCCCCAGCGCCGCCAGCTCATTCGCCAGGCGCATCCGCTCGATTTCCTGCGTCGTCTTGATCATGCGCAGTTCCGCCAGCGCCGGCGTTGCATCCGCCACCTCACGGCACGCCGCGATAAACGCGTCGTAATACCCCTTCCAATACACCGTGGGCTCGCCCACCATCCGGTCGCAGATCTGCGACGTCTGCGACATCTCGATCCCCACGCGCCCCGCGAGCTTTCTCTCGCGCAGCACTTCCACCGCCATCTCCAGCGAACGAATCATCGGCGGCCGCGGGTCCGCAGGATGGTAGGACTTGAAGGAACGCACATCCTTGTTCCACGCCGTGCGCCTCGCCTCCGCCAACTGCGGCTCGATCACCAGCAGCGTGGGCTCGCCCTCGCGCGGAAAAATCACCAGGTCATAGCCCTTCATCGTCCAGTAATTCGTCAGGTACAGCACATTGTCCGGCGCGCGCGCCACGATCGCGTCCAGCCCCTCGCGCTCCATCCGCTCGCGCACCCGCCGCCACTTCTCCTGGTCCAGCGGATACCGCGTCCGCGCCGCGTTCATCGCGCCACCTCGTGCTTCTTCCCCGCGTACGTCCACGACGATTCCTTGCCCCGAATCAGCCGGTACAGCGCCGTATGCAGCGGCGCGGGCAGCCCCGCGCGGTGCGCCTCCCGCGCAATCGCTCCGCCCAGATAGTCCACTTCCGTCTTCAGCTTGTTGCGTATGTCATACAGCATCGAAGGCGGGTGGTCCGTGCGCGCCCCGATCTTGTTCATCTCCCACGGATCATCGCGCAGCGTGATTCCCAGACCCGCAGCCACGCTCTGCCCTTCCTTGATCAGATCGTGCAGCAGATGCCCCAGGTCGTCGAACTTTTCCTCCCGCGCATAATGCTCGCTGTGCACCAGCTCCGTCAGCGCCGCCGCCGAATTCACCGAGGCGTTGAAAATCAGCTTGGTCCATTGCGCCGGCCGCGCATCCTCCAGCGCCACCGCCTTCAGCCCCCCGGCGACGATCAGCTCCGCGGCTTCTTTCACTTTCGAAAATGGCGTCCCCGAAGGCTCGTACGGCCCCACCCACGCTTCCGTATCCAGCTCCAGTTGCACGTGCGTATCGCTGTGCCGCGTCCCGCTCACGAACGTCGTCCCGCGAATCACCTGCCCGCCGGTCACTGCGTGGATCACTTCCTCCGAACCCAGCCCGTTCTGCAGCGAAAGCACCGCGCCTTGCGCAAACAGATGCGCCACCGGCCGCACCGCCTCTTCCGTCTGCGTCGCCTTGCAGCACACAATCCCCAGGTCGAACTGCGGCATCTCCGTCGGCTGGCAGGAAGCCCGCGGCCTCGCGTGAAACTCGTGCGTTCCCGTCAGGCGAATCCCCTGCTCGTTGATCGCCCGCGCGTGCTCAGGCCTGCGCACGAACGCCCACACCTCCGCGACCCGCGCCAGATGCGCCGCGTAGAGGCTCCCGATCGAGCCCACACCAATGATGCAGATTCGTTTCATGGGAAAATCACAATCGAGCGCTTTCGAATGCTACCGCGCGCGCGCACTCTTGCCGTGCTCCACGCGGACCATTTCCGCATAGCCGCCCGCGTGCGCCTTCGCCACGGACTGGAAGATCGAATCGCCGTTGTTGTGCGAATCCTCGATGACCACTCCCTCCGCATACAGCGCGTCCTGCAGCGCCGCGCAGATCGTATGCACCGGCGCCGCTCCGCCCTCGCCCATTCCCTTCGCTCCGTTGAACGAAAACGGCGACGGCGACTCCATGTGCCCATACAGCAGTTCCGGCATATTCATCGAGGTAATCGGCGTGTAATCGCTGAACGTGGACGCCAGCAGGTTTCCGTCCGCGTCATACGCGCAATTCTCCATCAGCGCCGCTCCAATCCCCTGCGCCGCGCATCCGTGCACCTGACCCTTCACGATCATCGGGTTGATGGCCCGCCCGCAATCGTCCACGCAGGCATACGCCAGAATCTTCGGCTGGAACGTCTCGCGGTCCACTTCCACCACCGCCACGTGAATCTGCGCCGCGTAGGTCAGCGTCAGGTTCCCGAACTTCCGCTTCAGGTCCGGCACTTCGAACGGCGCGTGGTACACATACCGGCAATTCAGCGTCACGTCCCACAACTCTTCCGGCATCCCCGCGTTGTTCACGTTCACGATATTCGCCAAGCCCCAGTAGTTGATCGACTTCCCGGGCTTCCCCTTCACCCGCACTTCCGGCCCCTGCTCCCCCACTCCCATCTCCAAATCTTTTTCCTTCACCTTCAGCGACCACGCCGCCAGCCGCAGCATCTCCTTCTTCAGCTTTTCCGCCGCCCCATTAATCGCCGAAAGACCCGTCACCGCGAACTGGCTCGCGTACGTTCCCGTATGCCCCGTATACGCATTCTGCTCCGTATCGAATCCCGGCTTCACCTTCACCAGGTCCGGCGGAATGTTCAGCACCTCCGCCACCGTCTGCGCCGCCGTCGTCTCGTGTCCCTGTCCCTGCGGCACCGACCCCATGCTGATCACCACTTCCCCGTAAATATCCAGCTTGGCGATGGCCGCCTTGGACTGCCCGGAAAACGGCGCCCCCGCATTGATGATCCGCGCCTGCCCGAAATTGTTCGTTCCCGAATCCAGCGTTGAGCCGATCCCGATTCCCAGCCAGCGCCCCTGCTTGCGCGCCTCCGCCTGCTTCTTCTTCCACTCGTCCCAGCCCACCAATTTCTTGGCCATGTCCAGCATTCCCGCGTAGTCACCCGAGTCGTACACGCACCCGTTGGGCGTCTCGTAGGGCATCTCTTCCTTGCGAATATAATTCCGGTAGCGCATCTCGTCCGCCGGAATCCCCAGCGCGTGCCCGCAAATATCCAGCACCCGCTCCATGAACCACAGCTGCTGCATGCGCGAATATCCCCGATTCGGTCCCACCGGGCACTTGTTCGTCACCACCTGGTTCATATCAATCCGCGCGTTGCGCAGCCGGTAGCTCCCCGGCAAGACCTGCGCCCAGATCACGCATCCCAGCGGCTCATACCGCGGATAGGCACCGCAATCGTCCACGTGCCGCGACTCGATTGCGGTGATCACCCCGTTCTTGTCCAGCGCCACCTTCGTGTCCAGATACGTTCGCTCGTTCCCGTGCGCGCTCGCCTGCATGTGCTCCGTGCGCGTCTCCGCCCATTTCACCGGAAGCCCGCCCGCCTTCCTCGAAGCCAGCGCGCACAGCGCCATGTACGGATAATTCGTGATCTTGATCCCGAAGCCGCCGCCGATATCGAAGCTCTTCATCAATATCTGATCGATTCTCACGCCCAGCGCCGGCGAAAGAAACTGCGCCGCAAACGACGGGAACGTATTATTCGACCAGAACTCGATGCGGTCCGCTTTCGAATCCCACTCCGCGATCATCGCGTTGTTTTCGAGCGGCGTGGACGAAAACCGGTGAAAGTGCATCCGCCCGATGCTCACCACATGCGCCGCTTCCTTGAACGCCTTCTCCACGTTCCCGTACTCGAATACTCCGTGCCAGTTCTTGTTCGTTCCCATCGCCGGATGCAGCAGCGTCTCGTCCTTCAGCGCATCCTCGGCCATGATCACCGCCGGCAGCGGCTCGTAATCCACTTCCACCAGTTCCGCCGCGTCCTCCGCGCCCATGCGCGTTTCCGCCACCACCGCCGCCACCGGCTCGCCCTGGTAAATCACCTTCTTCGACGCCATCGGATAATCGGCCACCTTCTGTCCCACGTCCGGCCCGATCTCGATGAACGGCTGCACCAGCCCCGCCACTTCCTCGCCCGTCAAAGTGCACACCACTCCGGGCATCGCCGCCGCCGCGCTCACATCCACTTTCCGGATATTCGCGTGCGCATACGGCGACCGCACAAAGCGGATGTGCAGCATTCCCTGGCTCTTCTGATCGTCCACGAAAATGCCCTTGCCGCGCACCAGCCGGTCTTCTTCCTTCCGCCGGATCGGCTGCCCCACCCACTTCCCCGGCGCGAACACCACTCCGCCCTTCTTCGCCGCCGCGGTTTTCTTCGTCGTCCTTGTTGCGCGTTTCGCTTTCGCCTGTTTCCTGGCCATGGTCCTCTTCCTCTGCCTACGCCAGCGCCTTCTGCAATTCGTCGATCATCTTCTGAATATTCTTCTTCGCCAGCGGCTCCAGCATTCCCCCCGCCAGCGACGCAATCCGCCCCATGATGTTCGCCTGATTCGCCCACACC
>JAIQGC010000033.1 GCA_020072805.1 Terriglobia bacterium | reverse complement strand
TAGTGCTTGCGCACGAACAGGATGGCAACGCCGAACCGCTGGCCGTGCTCCTGCCGGGCGTCGGCGTGCCGGCGGAAAAGGAGCAGCAGGAAACCGCTGCGGCGGAAGCGATCCAGAGCGCCAATGCCATGCTGGCCGAATACCAGCGCATCCGCCGCTGGCTCTGCTGGTCCGAACCGGATTTTCCGCGCACGCCCACCGGCAAACCCCGCCTGGCGGAGATCGCCCGCAGAGTCGCGGAAACTTCCGCCGGCCGGGGGCCGCAGCGGGGTGGAAAAGATTCGCTCGAAGAGTTGCTGCAAAAATTCGCACCGGCCGGGGCAGCGGCGCCAGTCGCGACCCATCTCGAGAGCCAGCTGAATCTCAGCTCCCTTGACCGTGTCGAACTGCTCAGCGCTCTCGAGGACCGCTACCAGATCGAGCTGAACGAAACCGCCTTCGCCGAAGCTCGCACCGTGGACGACGTCGAGCAATTGCTCCGCCAGCCGCAAGCCCGCCGCACGGAGTTTTCCTATCCGCGCTGGGCGCAGCGCGCCCCCATCCGCTGGCTGCGCCTGGCCGTCTATTACGCTCTGACCTGGCCGGCTACGCTCCTGCTGGCGCATCCGAAAATCACGGGAAGGGAAAACCTGCACAATGTCGCGGGCCCGTTCCTCATCATTTCCAATCACGTGGCCACCCGCGCCGACCTCGGTCTGCTCCTCTTCGCCCTCCCTGCACGCATCCGCCACCGCCTGGCCACCGCCATGGCCGGAGAAATTCTTCAGCAGATGCGCCGTCCCCCGCGGGAATGGTTTTTCCTTAAACGCTGGGCCTGGCAGGCGGGCTACGGACTGGTCACCGCGCTGTTCAATGTCTTTCCGCTGCCGCGCCAGTCCGGCTTCCGCGAAAGCTTCCACTTCGCCGGAGAGTCCGCCGATCGCGGTCACAGCGTTCTGGTCTTTCCCGAAGGAGAAGTGAGCCGCGACGGCTCGATGGCCCCCTTTCGCGGCGGGATCGGGCTGCTGGCGGAAAGTCTGCGCCTCCCGGTCGTTCCGGTGCGCCTCGATGGCCTTTGGAAAATGAAGCAGGAGCGCCGCCGCTGGGCCCGGGTTGTATCGCTATAGAGAACTTCGCCGGAGCTCCTGGTCAGCGTGACGGCGTATTTTCTCGAAAAACGCCCCCCGCGCCTCTTCTGCGTGACCGTCAGAAAATATCCCGCGGTCTCTTCCGTCTCCGTTACCGTAATTTCGGGGCAATTGGCTTGAAAGTTCTTGATGATCGCGGGCAATTCCACGGCATTCTCCCCGTGCTTGTAAATGCGCCGGGGAGCTCGCATTCTCCGCCGGGGACGTGCGGCATCCCAGGACTCCATGTAGGTGATATAAATTCGCTGGTTTTTGGTGGGTTTTTCTTGAGCGCGCGGCGCGGGCCCGGCGAGTGTAAATAGAGCCCAGCCAAGAAAAGCAAGGCGCAGAACCGCGCAGGGTCCAGGCATGGCGAATCCCCCGAGGACGAATGACCACCGCCATGCTACAGGAAGAAACTGCCCGCGCCACAGTCCCCTTCGGGACAGTATGTATTCAACAGTACTTTATACGCGAAGGTAAAACGCCGCCGCTTATGCGCCGCCCAGTTTGGCTTGCAGGTCCTGAAACAGGCTGTCCAGCAGCACCTGGTCATATCCCAGGTAATTGGCCCGCACCACGCCGCGCACATCCACGTTGGTTACTTCGCCGGAGACCTGCAGGCGCACTTTGTCGACCGTCGTGGGCACGGGCGGAGTCGCCTTGGGGTCGCCGGGAGTGGAAACGAGCTTGATGCTGATCTGCACTTTGTAGACCCAGTTCGTGCCCACCGAGACAATTTTCGCGTTCGGCAGAGTCCGGAAATATCCCGAGTCCTTGTCCATCGTGGCGATGTCGAAGTTGTGTTCGAGAATCGTATTAACCGCCGTCTGCCAGATCTTGTCGTAGTTCTTCTGGAAGTCCGCGCGCACGGGCAGCTCGCGCCAGACGGGATCGCCGCTGACGAACCGTGCCTGCAGCACCTTGGGAATTTTCGTGGAGCGGAAAAGCTGGGCGGACACGGCGGTGGACGTCAATACCATCACGGCCATCACGGCCAGCACTCTTCGAATCTTCATGGCGATTCTCCTGTCTTCAGCGCCGCGCATGTGACATGTGCGGTCAATATCAATTCACGCCTGATTGTGCCAGCTTCAGCCCCGTCTCCCATTTCAAAACGGGGAGGCGTGACCTATTTGACACCCGGAATTGCGCGGGGCCCGAACTTCCGTCTTTAGAATCGCAGAGGTGGCCATGTGGCTCCATAGTACGAGCGCACTAGGAATGTCCAAACTACCAAGTATGAGTTCAGACACAAATTCACGGCGGGGCGAAAGCTCAATGGCTCCGATTACTTGGAGGAGCCGCCGGCCAGAAATGTCCGGGTGATTCTGTCAATCGCAGGCGTTCCGGCCTGGCGCATAATCGCTTCCAGTTCGCGGCGCAGAATGGCCAGCACGGCTTCAACGCCGGGCTGCCCGAAAGCTCCCAGCCCCCAGGCGTAGGGACGGCCAATGCACACGGCGGTGGCGCCGGTGGCCAGGGCCTTGAAAATATCCACGCCGCGGCGGATTCCTCCGTCCACCAATACAGGAATTTTTCCCGCCACGCCTTCCAGGACTTCGGGAAGACTCTCAATCGTGGGGCGCAGCGTCTCTTCGCTGCGTCCGCCGTGGTTGGAGACGATAATGCCGTCCACGCCGTGCTCGATGGCCAGTTGCGCATCCTCCCGCGTCACGATGCCCTTGAGCACTACTTTCATGGTGGTGGTATCCCGCAGCCGCTTCACCACGTCCCAGTTCATGTCCTTGGCGTGTAGCCCGGTGACCCGCGACACGTCCAGGCCGTCAAACATGGGTTTCCTTCGCAGGTACCCGCTCATTCCCTCCGCATGGCACATCTTGCACGGCCGCGTATCCGCACGCATGGCCCGGCGCAGCGTTTCCCGGTTGCTGTCATCCTGCAAATCCAGCGTCAGGACAATCACCGGGCTTCCCGCCGCCTCGGCGCGCTTGACGATGGCTCGCCCTACGCTCCAGTCATTGGTGGGGTAGAGCTGCTGCCAGACGGGAGTCCCGCGCGCGGCGGTGACCTCTTCGATCGAGGACGTGCCCACGGTGGAAAGCATCTGCAGGTGCCCCTTAACCTTGGCCGCGCGAGCCACGGCGATCTCGCCTTCGGGATGGAAAGCCTTGAGGGCGCTGACCGGGGCAAGCACAATCGGTGTTTCCCAGGAGGCGCCGAAGATTCGCACTGAAGTATTCAGCTTGCTCACGTCCACAAGCCGCCGGGGACGAATCTGAATCTTCGAATAACCTTCGTGGTTGATGCGCACCGTGGCGTCGTCATCTACTCCGGTGGCCAGGTAGCCGAAGTGCGCCACAGGAATGGCCTTGCGCGCGGCCGGCTCGAAATCCATCACGTTGATAGCCTGTTCCGCGCTGGCGATGGGCGCGTCGTCGGACGCCGCGCGCTCGAGCGGATTTTCCAGGAACTCCCGGATCTCTCCGCCCGTGAATTCCCCCGTGGACAAAAAACTCTCCAGCGATCCGCGGAATACCCCGGGCACGGCCAGGACGGGACTGGCCGCCAGCAGGCGCAGAAATTTGCGGCGCGTATTTTCAGAGTTCATCGGCAGGCGCTCCTTTTCATCCCCGCGAAGTCCGGCGCGGGAATTATCCAGGCCATCCTATACGAAGAAAAGCCTCAGCGGCTACCAGAAGAAGAAACGCCGCTGTGGCGGAGCAATTCTGCGCGGTCGCGGCGCAGGTCGCGCCCATCGCGCTCCTCGGGGTAGGGAACTGATGCGCCTTTCAACCCTTCCCACAGCGCGCGGTTAAACCGTTCGGTGTCCAGCTTGTCCTCGGAGGAAAAATCCAGCCCGCGCATAGCCGCGGCCCACCACGCAGCGTCATGCCGGGGCGTGGCGGCGGTTGCGGGCGGCTTGGTCTTTCCCGACGGGCGGAGCGGCGGCAGGGGCAGGCGGGTGCTGCGCAGAACTTCCGGAACGCGCGCGGTGTAGCGCCATTCGGCGGACTGCGTGGTGAAGAGATCGGCCATGGGCTCCACCGCCGCGTCGAACAGGCTCAGCGGCTCGATGCCCAGCAGGTCCTCCATCGTGCGCAGCAGATGCACGGACGTATAGCGCGTGCTTACCAGCGCGTTGCGCCGCACATACGCTCCCAGAACCAGCGCGATCGAGCGCTGCGCGTCCACGTGGTCGGGGCCGTCCTGCGCATCATCCTCGGTGACGAAAATGATCGTATCGTTTTTGTAGCGGCTGCGCGCCACGCGCTCCGCCACCAGTCCCAGCGCATAGTCGTTGTCGGCCATTTGCGTTTCCACGGTGTTCACGCCGCCGAGCGCCGTCTGGAAGTCGCCAAAATGGTCGTGCGCCAGCCGCAGCAGCGTCAGGGCGGGCAGATTGCCGTCACGCTCGTAGCCGTCGAACTCCCGTGCCCACTCCTGGTAAAGATAGAAATCGGACTGGCGCTCATCGAACCCGTGAAAATAGGGGTCGGTGACGTCCAGCAGCGACTTCTTCGCCGGAAACGCCACGACCGTCTTCGTCGTCCAGGGCATTTGCGCCCGCTCTTCTTCCGCGGAGCCCGGCGCGGGCAGGGCATCCTTCCGCTCGGTCAGGAAAAATCCGTAATTGCGCAGGGAAAGCCCGGCTCGCAGCGCCGCGTCCCACAGATAGCCCGGCCCATTCTCCGCGCCCGCCCGCTCGACCTCCGAATAGTCCGCGGTTCCCGGAAGCAGGTCGGGATCGTCGGAGATTTCCGGACTTTGACGGCGGCGCTCCTCGATCGTGGCGGAGCTGACGTTGATGTCCCGGTTGGAACCCTCGAAATCGTAATTCAGCCCGCGGCCCGCGTAGAGAATGGTCACATTGTTCTGCGATGGGTCGCTCAGGCGCGCCGCCGTGGCCCAGTTCCAGCCCTCTCCGCTCACTCCGCCGCTGGTGTAATAATTATCGAGGGTGACGAACTGCCGCGCCATGCGGTGATGATTCGGCGAAAGCGTCTCGGGAAAAAGCGTCAGACGCGGATCGCCATTTCCAACGGGCAGGTCGCCGAACATCTGGTCGTAGGTGCGATTTTCCTTGAGCACATAAATCACGTGTTTCACTTTTGCGCGAAGCTGCTCCATCTTGGCGCGCGCCGCGCGGTGTGCCGGGCTTTCCACCCAATGATTGTTACGCGCCACCTGGCGCGTAAGCGCGGCCAGTTCCGCGGGCGAGGGCAGCGGCAGCGTCAATAGCCCCGCTTGCCGCAGTTGCATCACGTACTGGTTTGTGGAATTGCAGATGGTTCCCTTGCGCCCCGTGGTCACGGTCGTATTGCGGCAGGCATGCGGATTGGGGCCGGCGGGGCTGATGCTGTTCGAAATATAGAGGATTTTCCCGTCGCCGCTCGCGCTCACGCTGGTGGGATAAAATCCCGTGGGGATCAGGCCCAGCAGCCGGCTGGCCTCCGGGGCGCTCTCGTGCTCTTCCGCTTCTTCTCGTTTCGGGCTGGGAGAAGGGTCTTTCCCGCCACTCTTCGCAAGCGCAATCACTGCCACGTCATTGGCTCCGCCGTTGCTCACCAGGAGCAGCGATTCGTCCGGAGAAAGAGCCAGGCCGTTGGGGTTGCTGCCCTTCCAGCCCTTGGGATTGCGAAAAATATTCTCCGGCGCCGTCGTGCGGATCGTTTCCAGTATCTTCCCCTCGCCGACGTCCACTACGGCCACCTGGTCGCTGCTGTGCAGCGCCACAAAAATCCGCGCTCCCGCGCGGTCGGCCAGCAGCCGCCCCGGCTGGCCGGGCAGAGCGATGCGCCGGGCGATTTTCAAGCCGCCTGAAAGATTCAATTCAACGAGTTCACGGTCCCGCTGGCTCGTCACAAACGCCGTCTGCTCGTTCGTCCAGGCGATGGCAAACGGAAACTCTCCTCCGGGCACGCCGCGCTTGGCCGCATCGTTCTTGCCAGGGCGCAAATCCAGCTCCGCCACTTTTTCCCGCCTGCTCAAATCCACCAGGCTCACGGAATCGTTTTCGAAATTGGCCGCGAGCAGCAGCGTCCCCGCCGGATTGACCGCCACACCGGCGGTCATCGGCGCAGTGCCACTGCCGATGCCCAGGCCATTCTTGTGGCCCAGCGATATCGAGGGCAACTCTTCCTTCCAGCGCTCGCCTTCGCGCGCGAAGCTGTGCACGCTGTCGTCCTTGCCTCCGGATACAAAAAAACCGCTTCCATCCGGCCGCCACGCCAGACCGAAATACGTGTTGGCCACGTGCAGCACCTGCGTCTTCCGCGGCTTCCCCTGCGCAAGGTCATAAACGAAAACGAATTCGTCCGCCCCCGCCGGATCTTCGTTGCCATTCGCGTCGCTCAATTTATTGAAGCCGCTGGTGAGCACCAGCAGCGTGCGCCCGTCCGGGCTGATGGAGGTGGTGACGGCGTTAGCCGCGCGGAAAGCGGGATGCGCGGGCAACTCCGGGTCCAGTGTTTCGAAAACCGCTCCGCGCGCCGCTTCCGGCGTGATCTCCATCCCGGTGGCCAGCGCAACGGATTTGGCTTCGCCCCGAAGAGGCGGTTTCGCCGCGAGTTTGGGCGCTGGTGTTTGGGCGGCGGCGCACGCGCCGCCGAGAAGTCCGGCGGCGGCCACGGCAAACAGGCAACGGACCATCTTCCAATACGGGTGCTTTTTGCGCACGGGGCCATCCCTTTTGCGGCCCATTGCTCTTCGCCCAAAAACCGGCCGCATCGCTGACAATTGTAGGCCAACGCGGCCGGTAAAATTGTAAAAATTGATTCATACAGTCTGCAACTTGCCGCGGAGCGCTAGGACAAGCGCCACCGCAAGCCTGCCCGGTCGATTCAAGCCGCGGGGCGGGGCCGCGGGGCAGGGGTTAACAGATAGCTCTGGATGACGGAATGGCCCTTGCCGACATCCACGCGGCGCAGGGTGCGATCCAGCGGCAGGGCTTCGAGATCGAAGAAGAAATAGTTTCCGAGCGTCTCCAGCATGAACGGCGTGCCTTCGGCCAGGAAGAAGTCCTTGCGCTCGGGATGCTTCTCGAAGAGCTCGACGGAGAAGTAGACGTGGCCGCGCTTCTTGTTCACCAGGCGGTACATCTCGCGCACGTGGCCGTCAATCTGCATGCGAAAAAGCTCCGCGCGCAGCTCCTCCATCAAAGGCCGGAGAGACTCTTCCTGCGCGAGAATCTGCTCCTGGCCGAAGCGCTTGACGAGGAGTTTCGAAAAGAATTCGTAGGGTTCATGCTCGAATTGGGACATGACCATCACGGAAGAGACAAAATCGAGCTTTCCGTCGGGAATGTCGAGAGTCTGCCGGGCCGTCCAGCAGAAACGGCGGCACTCCTGGAGGAGCGACTGGAAGCATTCGGTCAAAGAATTGGCGCTGGCGACGATGCGCTCGGCGCCGGCGGCAAAGCTCGTCGCTCTGCCGAGCGTAGCGTCGCCGGCGAGAAAGCGCGGTTGGACGCCGGTTTCATACCGCGTGCAGCGCGGCGGATCGCCCTCGAGGAGGCAGAAATTGTCGCAGACATGGGCGCTCCGCGCGGGCGCCTTGAAGTTCTTGCAGAATTTCGCGCCCCCGCCGGGGAGGTTGCAGAGAAGGCAGGCATAACCCGTGTCTCGGGGGCGGATCAAGCCGAAGGCGAAGCTTTTTTCGGAGATGCCGGGAATCCAGTCCACCAGGCAGACCCGGCTGCCGCCGCGGAGAAACACCTCCACGGGGACGTCGTTGAGGCATCCCGAGCCCAGGCAGCCGATCTCCTTGGGCTTGAAGCGGCGGTAGAGCTGGGTCAGATTTTCGCGCTCGTGGAGAAACGTGTCGCCGCAGGCGCTGCGGCATGCGGAGATGAGCGCGTCCCCATCCGGGGCGCGGCGACATCCATCAATGTACAGCTCCCAGGCGCTGGACGGGGAGGAAGCCGCGGGCGTCTGCTGCGCTGGCGCTCCGCTGGCGCTTCCGGAAGGTGCCTGCGGACTCATCTCCCGATTGGCGTTACTGGCGAGGCGATGCGCTTCCTCCAAAAGCCTCTCCGGGGAGCAACTGGAATGCAGCTTCAGCCAGCAGACGAGTTTGTGGAGGAGGGGATTGCGGCGGGCGAAGCTGGCCATGCGCGCGGGTCCTGCCAGGAGATACTTCTTACGATGCGCGGAGACCCGCGCGGCAGTCTCGAGGAATTGCCGCAGCATCGCGTCCTGCGGCTGCGGCGGCTCTGACGTGGTCATATGCCTTCCTCCAACGCGGCTTATTCCGCAAGCCTTCTGCAATGGCCGGCGCTCCGCATCCGGCCGGGAGATGCAAGCGGACCCACGCGTGCTTGAGCATCCATAAACAGAGCCAAGCCTGTCAAGCACCTTGCGAATAGATGTCGCGAGTTTAAACACACGCGTATCCCGGCTGGCGGCCGGACACCGGGAGATGCATGGTCTATAGGAAAGTTCGCAGGAACGCACGGAGCAGGCCCCCAGTACCGATAAAAACCGGGGGGAGTCTCAGGAAGACGCTCAGGAAAAAACGGAGTTGCCAGGCGTCAGCGCCCGCCGCGAAGGTACGCGTCCGTTCCGGCCAGCCAGTCCTCGCGCGGCGGCATGAAAATATCCAGGTCCACGGTCTCTTCGAGCGCCCAGGCTTCGTGCGGCATGTTCGGCGGAATGCACAGCACCTCTCCCGCGTGGACCACGATCTCCTTGCCGTCGATGGCAAATTTCAGCGCGCCTTCGAGGATGTAGGTGAGCTGCTCGTTATGGTGCTGGTGCAGCGGCACATGCGCGCCCTTCTTCATCAGCACCCGCGCCATCATCATCTTGTCGCCGACGATCATCTGCCGGCCGATCAGCGGATTCAGCTCCTCGATCTTAACGTCGCTCCACTTCTGGTACTTCATCACCGCCGGTCCGCTCATTTCATCTCTCCGTAAAGACGCGCTGCATTGTCGTGCAGATAAAGTTTCGCCAGTTCCAGCGCCCGCGCCTCGCTGAACGCGCCCTCGCTCACCAGTTCCGCCAGCGCCGCGGCCACCGCCGTCCGCGCCGAACGCACCGCCACCCAGTAGGTTTCCTCCGCGCCCACCGCGTCGTTGAACGGGAAGGCGTCCGAGGCGAACAGAATCTTTTCCGGATAGAGCGAAATCCACTGCTTCAGGATGTTCTTCAGCTCCGAGGGATAAACGTAATAGCCCATCAGCGACGAATCGGTATAGACGTTCTTCGCCGCGGTCAGCCAGATCATGTCCTGCGTGTAGGGATAGCCGCCGTGGATCAGCACGAAATTCACCTGCTTGTAGCGTGGATCGCGCAGCACGTTTTCCAGGTTCAGCGGATTGCCCTGGCGCAGGCTGAAATAATCCCCGATGCCCACCGCGCTGTGAAAGTGCACCGGCAGCTTGAGTTTTCCGGCCTGATCCAGCAGCACCCGGAAAATGTAGTCTTGGAAAACAACGTATTCCTGCGCCGTGGGCACTCCCCCCGCGCGGAACCGCGCATAAATATCCGCGGCGCGCTCCCGCGGCGGATCGCTGAATTCCAGAGAGCGGAAATAGGCCGCCTCGAACTTCATGGCCACCCCGCCGCGCTTCTGGTTGTCCGCCACCGTGCGCCGCACGAACTCTTCGTACCCGGCCAGGTCCGCGGGCAGCGCGCTCACGCCCTCCTGTTTCATGTACCGCGCCAGCACCTTTTCCTGAATGGGAATGTACACGCCCATGTCGCCGTTCTTCGCGCTCTGCTTCTGGTTATCGAAGGGATAGAAAAACGAATCCACGAAAAACACCCAGCGAAAACGCTTGGGGTTCAGATATGGCGCCAGCGCGACGCGGTTGGCCAGCGAAGTCTCGATTCCCACCTTGTCCAGGATGCCGTCGAAATACGCCGTCCCGCCTTCCTTCTCCCACGCCTTCTTCTTCTCAATCAGCCACGGAGCGTGCTCCGCGGAAAAATCGGCGTAGGGATAGCCGAACAGCGCTTTGGCCGCCGCGGCGAATTCCGGATTGCTGTCGCGCAGCCGCAGCACCGTGCTTTCCTCCGGCGGCGAGGCCATGGCGTCCATGTCCATGTCGTCGGGAAACGTCGCGTGCGAGTGGTTGTCGTAAATCTTGATCTGGTCGATCTTCTTGAGCAGTCGCTCGTAGATCACCGGCATGTCCGGACCGGCCAGCGGCCGCGCCTGCGCTGCGGCCACGGATGCCGCGCTCAGGAAGAAGAAAGCGGAGAGCAGGAGTTGTATCATTCGCTTCATTTTAGGTTCACCTCGCCAGAGAAACAGTTGTTGCAAAAATTCAAAAATGGTGTCGCGTTCGCCCGCTCGCTAGCGTGTCACTGCCGCGCGCCAGTGCGCGGAAACACGCTCGATCCGCGCCAGCGCCTCTTCCAGCAGATGGCTCGCGCTCACCAGCGAAAACCGCAGATACTTCGCGCCCTCGGCGCCAAACGCCGCTCCCGCGATTCCCGCCACTCCGCCCTCTTCCAGCAGCAGCGTCGCGACCTTCTCCGCGCTCAGGCCCGTGTCTTCGATATTGACCCAGGCGTAGAAAGCCCCCTCCGGAGAAACGCAGCGGAATCCCGGAACGCGGTTCAAGCCGGCCACAAACAGATCGCGCCGCCGGCGGTATTCCCCCACCATGGCCTCCACCGCTCCGGTGGAATCGCGCAGCGCCTCGACTGCCGCCACCTGCGTGAACTCCGCCGCGCAGGTGAACGTGTTCAGCACCAGCAGGTCCATCGCGTCAATTACTTCCACGGGAGCCACCGCGTAGCCCAGCCGCCATCCGGTCATCGCGAAGCTTTTCGAAAATCCGTCAATGATCACCGTGCGTTCGGCCATTCCCGCGAGCGCGCGAATTGAGCCGTACGCGCCGCTGAACAAAATGCGCGCGTAGATTTCGTCGGAAATCACCCACAAATCATGCTGCACGGCCAGCCGTGCGATTCCCGCCAGAACTTCCTTCGTGTACACCGTACCGGTGGGATTGTTCGGCGAATTGAAAATTATCATGCGCGTCCGCGGTGTGATCCGCGCGGCAATCTCCGCCAGGTCCGGCTGAAACCGGTTCTTCTCGATCAAATGAAACGGTACGGGCACGGCGCCCAGGCCGCGCGTGAACGAGGGATAAATCGGAAAGCTGGGATCGGGATAAAGAATTTCGTCGCCCGGCTCGATCAGCGCCATCATCGCCAGCGAAAGCGCCATCTTGCACCCCGGCGCGATCAGCACTTCCTGCGGAGTCACCGGGAGCCGCCGCGTCCGCCCAAGATACTCGGCCACGGCCTCGCGCAACGGCATGATTCCGCGCGTCGCGCAGTAGCGGTCGCGCCCCGCGGCCGCGGCCTCGCGCAGCGCATCCACCACCGGCGCCGCGGGATGAAAATCCGGCTCGCCCAGTTCCAGGTGAATGATCGAACGCCCCTGGCGCTCGAGCTCCCGCGCGCGCACATTCACCGCCAGCGCGCCCTCGCCGTTCAGTTGTGAAACGCGTGATGCGATTTTTCCCATGGCCGAACGTCCCATCCTATCACTTCGCCGCAAATGCCGCGAACAACAAAACGGGGCACGATTGCTCGTGCCCCGCTCCTTCTTCCGAATTGCCCTTCCCGCTTAGAACGCCCACCGCAGTGAGAACTGAATCAGCCGCGGCGTTCCCACCGTCGAGAAGATTTTTCCGAAGCCGCCGGGGTTTTCCACGTCGGTAACGGAAGGGTTGCCGAAATTGGCGTGGTTCCAGACGTTAAAGAAGTCCGCCGTGAAGCGCATCGAGTTCCGCTCATTCAGCTTGATGTTCTTGATGAGCGAGAAATCCCAGTTCTGCTGGCGCGGTCCGCGGTAGATGTTGCGTCCCAGGTTGCCGAAGTCCGTCGTGCAGAAGTTGCCGTCGAGTGCGCAGGCGGCCGCGTCCATGAGCGGTGCCGTGGTGAAATTGGCCGCATTGAGATAACCATCCAACCTTTGATGGATATCCCCGCTGGTCGTCCCGGCGGCAATCGAGCCTCCCGGAGCCAGTTGCGCGCCTAGGGTCAGTGCGGCGAGACCGGGAACGAGAAAGGCTGTGCCCGCTCCGGAATCGATGATTGAGAAAGGCGAACCGGATTGCAAAATGGTGACGCCGCTGACCGCCCAGTTGGCGAGCAGAGCGTGCTGCCATCCATCGGCCTTGCTGAAGAAGGGCAGGTCGTAGCGGTAGGTAACGCTCAAACGGTGCGTCCGGTCGAAATCGGAAAGCCCGCGCGAAGCGTCCATCGTGGACTCGTCGTTGAACGCGGTATTCAGCGCGGTGTTGCCGCTGGATGTGGCGTCGGTCGATTTCGACCATGTGTATGCTGCTTGGAAATAACCCGCGGACCACCGCCGCGAAACCGTGGTCTGCAGCGAATGATAGTGCGAGAAAGCATCATTGGCGAAGAGTTGGAAGCCGCCCCAGCCGTTGATGCCCAGTGCGCGCGAGCGCGCCGGAGCGTTGCCGAACGTGTTCGTGGTGATGGTCCACTGCACGTTGTTTACGTCGGTCAGCACCACCGGATTGGCCACGCTGGCCCGCCGCGCCTGCAGGCTCGTGCGCGTCTCGCGCAGATGCACCGCATGCGTTCCCGTGTATCCCACCTCGATCACCCAGTCTTTTCCAATCGAGCGCTGGATGCCCAGGTTCCACTGCTGCGTGTTCGGCGAAACAAACTTCCGCGGCAGCGTCAGCGCAAAAACGTTGGTGGTCGGAATTCCCGGGCCGTTGCAAGCGTAGTTCGGCGACTGGTTTGTGTCGTTGCCCACGAAGCCCTGCAAGAGCGCGTAGCACGGCACGAAGTTCGCGTCAATCACGCCGCCCGGAGGCAGCGCATTGATGTTGGGAGAGGGGCAGCCGACCAGCGGAGTAGCGGAGAAAAAGGATCCCAGGCAGCCGGCCTGGCCCGGCCCGAAGGCCACCGGTAGGAAGGGCGGGTTAAACGTCAACTGGTCAATCGCCGCCGTATCTTCCTTGGTGTAGTAGATGCCGTATCCTCCGCGCACCGTGGTCTTGTGCTTGCCGAAAACGTCCCACGCAACGCCGAAGCGCGGGCCGTAATCCTTGGCGTAGGCGTTGTCATAGGCCGTATTGTTTTTCCCCGAAGCGGTCAGCCCGGGAATATTCAAAGCCGTCACGCAGGGGGGATAGACATAAGGATTCTGCCCGGCATTGGCTAGGTTGGGATCCATGTTGCCCAGATGGCAGAGATTGTCCTTGAACGCTCCCATGAGTTCGAAGCGCAGGCCCAAATTCAGGGTCAGGTCGCGGGTCACTTTCCAGTCGTCCTGAGCGAAGAATCCGTAGTCGTTGGTGCGGTACTGGTGGTCATACACGCCGCCGCCTCCGAAGCTGAAATCCACCTGGCCGCTCATGAACTTCTGCCAATCGGTGAGCCCTCCCGCAGTGTCATTGACGATGAAGAGTTGCCCGTTGAAGACCTGTGGAAACAATTTGTCCAGTCTTACGTGCGTGACTTCCCCGCCAAACCGGAACGAATGCGCTCCCCTCACCCAGCTCAGGTTGTCCACGAAGTGAAAATCGTTCTGCGCCTGGGACTGGTCGGAAGGAGGCGTCGGGCCGATCTGCATGCCTGAACTCGCCAGCGTGAACTTGTACATGGAAGTGGTCACGTTGTTGGTCGGGCGGTCAATTCCCAGGTCCGTCGCGGTAGCGCCCAGCGGCGGAACGTTGATCATCGGGTTGTTGATGCGCACCAGCCCGAAGCGGAAGTCATTCACCAGCGTCGGCGAAAACAGGTGCGTTTCGCTGACGCTGAAAAAGCGCGAGTAAACTGGCAGGTCGTATGGGAAGTTCAGGTCTGTCGAGCTGATGCTGCTGGCCAGTGTGCCACCGAAGGAGGCCTGCAGGCCCCCCGCGCCGAAAGGCAGGTAGGATTCCGAGTTGGAGAGAAAGAAGCGTGCGGAAATCTTGTCCGAACCGCCGCGGAATTCCCGGTCCCAGCTTGTCGTGAACTGGTCATCCGTATATTTACCCGGCTTGCTGATGGTGAGCGGAGCAGAATTTACGGTAGCCGCGCAGGTGTCTGGATCGACGGTGACTCCCGCTATTCCCGGAAGCGAGGGCAACATGTAGCCATTGGGATCGCCGCCGAACTGGTCATTCTTGGTTAGCATCAGGTTCAGGATTACGGGGTCAACCGTAATGACGTTGGCAGCGCAGCCGGCGGGGTTCAATACGGTTGGCGCCGTCGCCGGAGAACTGAACGCGTTTGCCAGCATCGTCGCGTCGCGAACTCCCCCGGGAATAATCGGGAATGCCGGGTTGTTAATGGAAGTGCCCGGCGAGAGCGCGCTGCGCTGCCGCGACCCCTGGTAGTTCACGAAAATATAACCGAACTTTTCCGTGCCCAAGGGCCCGCCCGCGCTGGCCCCGAAAATGTTCTGCTTCACCGAAGGCCGGCTCTGCCCGGCGCGATTCAGGAAGAACTCGTTGGCGTTGAACACGTCATTGCGGAAATATTCATAAACGTCGCCATGAAAGCCCTTGCCGCCCGACTTGAAAATGGCGTTCACGTTGCCCCCGCCGTTGCGCCCCTGGCTGGCGTCATACAGCGCCGTCTGAATCTTGAACTCCTGAATCACGTCCGGATTGGGCAGCGGAATGTTCGTGGACTGCGAAATGTTGTAGTCGTCCGCGCTGATCCCCTCGATCAGGTAGTTGTTGTTGTCCTCGCGCTGCCCGTTGACGATCACGCGCACGTTGCCGCGCCCCAGTTGCGCCGAAGCGTTCAGTTCACTCGAAGCCCCCGCAGAAAGAGAAAGCAACTGCTGGTAGTTCTGCGTGGCCAGCGGCAATTCCTGCACCACGGAACTGCCCAGCGATGCGCCCGTCGTCGCGCTGGTGGTATTCACCGTCAGCACTTCCGCCGTGATTTCCACCTTCTCGGTGACCGCGCCGGCCTTCAGCGCAATGGTCACGCTGGCCGTTTCCGTCACGCGCACTTCAATATTCGACGCGCGAGCCTCGGAGAATCCCGCCTTGTTCACCACCAGCCGGTACCTTCCCGGCGGCAGCAGCGCGATATTGATGGTCCCGTCCGCGCCCGTCTGCACTTTGCGCGTTACGGCTTCCGTGCGCGCGTCAATCACCTGCACGTCCGCCGCGGCAATCCACCCGCCCGTGGAATCCTCCACGGTCAGGTTGATCGCGCCCGTCGCGCCGCCCTGGCCATAGGTCAGGCCTCCCGCCAGCGCCGCAATCATCAATACCACCACCAAAGCCTTCACTATGGCTCGCATGACTACCTCGTTTTCTGAATTTGTTGAAATTCCCCTGCCGGCAATTCACCCCAACCGGACCCTGCTGAAGACTGAAAGCCGAGATGAACACTGTCCCCTTAAACCATAGAAAGTAGCCTTCCCCGCCGCTTCTGTCAAGAAAACAAGTCATTGACGCCGCAGGCCCGTGGCGAGACCATGGTCTTGGATGAAACAAGGTCGCCCGGTCAATCCACGCCGCGGGCCGCTCTTCTTTCGGTCTTCATCCTCCCGGTGAGGGGTTTATGATGAAAATGCAACGTTTGTTTCTCCTGTGCCTTCCTCTTTCCGCTCTGCTTTTCGCCGCCGCGCCTCCCGTGGACGCCTCTCCCAGTCAGGCCCGCATCGTGCGCTTGAGTTTTGTGCAGGGTGAAGTGAGCTTCACCCGCTCCGCCACCAGCGACCCCCTGGCCGGACAGAACATTGCCTGGGAAGCCGCCGTCGCCAACCTTCCCATCCGCCAGGGCTACGTTCTGGCCACCTTGCAGGGCCGCGCCGAAGTCGAATTCGAAAGTGGCGCCGTCGCTTTTCTCGCCGAAAACTCCGTCCTCGAGTTCTTCGATCTTTCCCTCGACGATGGCGCGCGCATCACCCGCCTGGTCCTCCGCCAGGGCACCGCTTCCTTCAGCGTCCAGCCCGCCCGCGGTGATTTCTTCAGCGTCACCGGCGCGGACTTCACCGCCGAACCCGCCGGCCGCGGCCTTTTCCGCATGGAAAATTTCGATGACGGCAGCACCATTGCCGTGCGCAAAGGCCGCGTGAAGATCGTCGCCAAGTCCCTCACCTCCGAATTAAACAGCGGCGAGAGCCTGGCCTTCGGTCCCGATGCCACGGCCATCCCGCCCGCCGGTCAGCTCCCCGCCAAGGATGAGTTCGACGCCTGGGTTTCCTATCGCGCCGACGCCGCCAATACCGCCGCGGCCTCCTCGCTGACCTATGTCAGCTCTCCCTACTACAGTTCCGGTTTCGCCGATCTCTACTCCTACGGCGGCTGGTTTTCCTATGCGGGCTATGGCTACTGCTGGCGCCCCTCCGGCGTGGGCCTGGGCTGGTCGCCTTTCACCACCGGCAACTGGTTCTTCGATCCCTTCATGGGTTGGACCTGGGTCAGCTATGAACCCTGGGGCTGGGTTCCCTATCACTTCGGCAGTTGGATTTTTGATCCGTCCTATGGCTGGATTTGGGTGCCCAGCGGTTTTTCCGGCTGGGGCGCTCCCGCCTGGCGGCCTTCCACCGCCGTTTGGGTGCATTCGGGCGGCACGACCGGCATTGTGCCTCTGCATCCGCTGGATAGACGCGGCAAGTCTCCCCTCAATCTTTCGCAGGGCGTCATCGGCACGGCCGGCGTTCCCATTCACAGCGTCGGACAAAGCTCCAGCAACGCTCGCGCAGCCTGGAAGGTCCTGAAGTCGCCGCAGCAGGATGCTCTGGCTCCGGCCATCACGCGCGGTATCCCGCCCGTTCGCGTTTCGCGAACACTAGCCGCCACCGGCGCTGTCCAGGGCAGCCAGGGCTCTTCCATTCAGTACGATTCCAAGGAACGCAAATTCGTCAATGCCAACACGGCGGTTCCCGGCAGCCCTGCGAACCCGGATTCCGTCCCGGCCGCTGCCTCCGCGCAACCCGTCGCGCCCGCCTCCGTTCGCTCGGAGGTCGCGCCTGCGGCCGTGAATGCCCGCACAACGGAAGCCGCTCCACGCGTGGACTCCGCCGCGGCTACCCCGCGCTCCTCTCGCGCAACTCCTCCGCCTCCTGCTCCCCTGCGCACCTACACTCCTCCACCGCCGCCTCGCGCCTCCTCGGCTACTTCCACGGGCAATCATTCGCAGCCGGCCCCCGCGCGCTCCAATTCCGGCGCGGATCGCTCATCGCGCTCCGGCGGTTCCTCCTCCGGCGCTGCTCGCGAATCGGGCGCAGGCCGCTCCGCATCCGCTCCGCGTCCTTCGCAGAGTTCTCCTCCTTCACACCCGCACTAAACCCCATTTCTCTCCGAATTTCTTTAGCCGCCCTCTTCAGTCCCAAGACTCCGGGCAGCAGCCGGAGAGGGCGGGCTTTTCCTTCTCACCAGCGCAAACTTACCCTCCGCGCGAGAATGCAGACTAACGCAGGTACAATCACCGCGCATCCCTCGGGCGCCTTCCGCCTGCATTTTCTTCAGGAAAAAATCATTCCCGCGTAGCCCACCACGGTGCTCTTATCCCCCGTGACGTCCGCGGAAGTGGCGTGCCGCACCAGTTCGGCACGCTGTGCGCCCAGCCCGCGCAGCGCCGTCAGCATGGCTACCGCCGGCCCCAGCCCGCACATGGAAATCTCCGCATCCCGGCACGCCTCGAAAAGCCCCCGCGCGTCCATCGCCAGCAGCCGCTCGATCGCCCGTCCATCCTTCTTGAGCGTCGTGGCTTCGTCCTCGTAGTGGTTGAGGTCGGAGGTCGTCAGCAGCAGCACGTCCCGCTCTTCCGCCAGCGTCTTCCCCAGCCCTGCGCCGATTTCCTCCAGCTCCTCGAAGCGCAGCGACCCCAGCGCCACCGGCACGAACGTGAATCCCGGCGCCAGCGTCTGCAAAAAGGGAATCTGCACTTCCAGCGAATGCTCTTCTCTGTGCGCGATTTCGTCCTCGCGCAGCAGCGGGCATGCCGCGCTTAATTTTTCTCCCAGTTCCTCGTCCACCGCCGCGTTCCCCAGAGGCGTTCGCCATGCCCCACTGGTCAGAATCGCTGCCCGCTCCCCGCGCGGACGGTGCCGCACGCCCAGGATCACGAATCGCCGCGGCAGTTCTAGCCGCGCGAAAACCGCTCCTGCCACTGCTCCCGAATACACATATCCCGCATGCGGCGTCAGGCAGGCCTTCGCGCGCACCCGCGCCACGCCCTCTTCTGGCGCGCTAAACCTTCGCACAAGTTTGTCGAGTTTCTCCGCCTGGGAGGGGTAGAAGCTTCCGGCTACGGCTGGCAGGCGAAGCATGGCTCCGCTCCTGTCTTCACAGCGCTTTGGAGGGTTTTCCCTTGATCTTGAGGGCTCTCTGCGTCGCCGGGTCGTACACGATGGTCACCTTGTCGCCGTACTGGTAGCCGCCCCGGTCGATGATCTGCTGCATCTTTTCGGAAACCGGCCGCGAAAGCGGAAACGTGCGGATGGCCAGTTCGTTTTCAATCCCGCGCACCGTGATTTGCGCGATGTTCGCGTTCATCACCGTTCCCTTGAACCTTCCTACTTCCTGCTTCACCCTTACATGCTTTTGCTTGATGACGATGGGCTTGTCCAGTGGCAGCGTCTGCTGCGCCGCGCAGCTCAGCGCGCCCAGCGCGGCCAGCCCGGCGATTCCCAGGCTTTTCCGCAACAGCCGCCAGCCGTTTTGCGCCCTGCTCTTCATTCCATTTCATCCACGGCGATGCGCAGCGATTTCAGGAAGCGCACATCCTGCGGCGTCATCGCCAGCTTGGAAGCCACCAGCCGGTCGCGCTCTTCTCCGCGCAGGTCCTGGTCCACCTGGATGCGCAGCGATTCCAGGAAGCGTCGGTCCTGATTGGTCAGCTTGGGCTGTTCCTCCGAACCGTCGCGCCGGGCCAGGCCGATCGTCGCGTCCAGCTTCAGCACGATGTCGTAGCCGTGCGCCCGCACTCCCGCGATCGCCCCGGTGATGCGGTCCGATTCGCTCACCGTGTCGTTGATGGCGTGTCCCAGTTCGCGCAAGAGGTTCTTCAGGTGATCGTCGAGTTGCAAGGTTTGCTCTCCTTTAGCCTGCAATTTAATTCTAGGACTGCCCTGTTCCGGATACAAGCCTCCTTCCTGCCGCCTGTCCCAAAAAGTCCATACTGCTCCCTGGGACGGGTTTTCCCCCGCTACTTGCCGCCCTGCGAAACCTCTTTTTTGCGCTAAGATACCTTCGTGGCCACTCTGGCAACCAGCGCTCCCGTTCGCGAAGGCGGTTTCCGCCGCCTCTGGCGCGTTCTTCGCCAGTTGTTTCACGAAGTCATCGGCGCGGTCTTTGCCGTCCTGGCTCTCGCCTGGGCCAACGCCGCCCTGCGCTCCTGGGTCCATGCCGTTCCCCGCTGGCTGGTCGCCACCGCCGTTTTCGTCGCCGCGGCCATGCTCTTTTTTTCCTGGACCTCCTTCCGGCGCGCGCGCCGCCTGGGCTAATGAATTTCGTATATCAACTTTCGGACTCTAATGGCTGACACCAAAACACCTTCCCGCGAATCCAAAGAGCGCAAACCGCAATTCTCCACGCTCTCCGGCTTGTCCGTCGAGCGCCTCTACACCCCGGAAAATCTTCCCGCCTGGGACCCCGAGCAAGCCCTCGCCTACCCCGGCGAATTTCCCTTCACCCGCGGCATCTACCCCAACATGTACCGCGGCCGCCTCTGGACCATGCGCCAGTACGCCGGCTTCGGCACCGCCGCTGAATCCAACCGCCGCTACCGCTACCTCCTCGGCAAAGGCCAGATGGGCCTTTCCGTGGCCTTCGATCTCCCCACCCAGATCGGCATGGATTCAGACGCCCCGCTCGCCTCCGGCGAAGTCGGCAAAGTCGGCGTGGCCATCGACTCCCTCGAGGACATGGAAACTCTTTTCGACGGCATCCCCCTCGACAAAGTCTCCACCTCCATGACCATCAATTCCAGCGCCGCCATCCTCCTCTGCCTCTACGCCGCCGTCGCTAAAAAACAGGGTGCCAGCCTCGCCAAACTCGCCGGCACCATCCAGAACGACATCCTCAAGGAATACATCGCCCGCGGCACCTACATCTATCCTGTGCGCCCGGCCATGCGCATCGTCACCGATATTTTCGCCTGGTGCCGCAGCGAACTCCCCAAGTGGAACACCATCTCCATCTCTGGCTACCACATCCGCGAAGCCGGCTCCACCGCCGTTCAGGAAGTCGCCTTCACCCTCGCCGACGCCATCGCCTACGTGCAAGCCGCTCTCGACGCCGGCCTCGCCGTCGACGATTTCGCTCCGCAACTCTCCTTCTTCTTCAACGCCCACAACGACCTGCTCGAGGAAATCGCCAAATACCGCGCCGCCCGCCGCCTCTGGGCCAAACTCATGCGCGAACGTTTTCACGCAAAAGATCCCCGCTCGCTCCTCCTCCGATTCCACGCGCAAACCGCCGGCTCCTCCCTCACCGCCCAGCAGCCGGAAAACAATATCGTCCGCGTAGCCATCCAGGCCCTCGCCGCCGTTCTTGGCGGATGCCAGTCCTTGCACACCAACTCCCTCGACGAAGCCCTCGCCCTTCCCACCGAGGACTCCGCCCTCATCGCCCTGCGCACTCAGCAGATCATTGCCCACGAAACCGGCGTCACCAACACCTCCGACCCCTGCGCCGGCTCCTTCGCCATCGAATCCCTCACCAACGAAATCGAATCCCGCGCCCTTGCCTACATTGAAAAAATCGATTCCCTCGGCGGCATGCTCCGCGCCATCGAAGCCGGCTTCGTCCAGACCGAAATTCAGAAAGCTGCCTACGACTACCAGAAATCCGTCGAAAACAAGGATCAGATTGTCGTCGGCGTAAACGACTTCACCGCCGCCGAAGAGCGCCCCATCCCCATCCTCAAAATCGACCCCAACCTCGAAGCCGAACAGATCGCCCGCCTCCAGTCTCTCCGCGCCCGCCGCGATTCCGCCAAATGGTCCGCAGCCCTCGCCGAACTCGACCGCCGCGCCCGCTCCTCCGAAAATCTCCTCCCGGCCATCCTCCACGCCGTCGAATCCTACGCCACCGTCGGCGAAATCTCCGACACCCTCCGCCGCGTCTTCGGCGAATACCACGAATCCGTCATCATCTAAGCTTCCCCTCAAGCGCAGTCTTTCTCTTGCTCATGTAGCGCCACGCTTTAGCGTGGCATCTTTGTTCTTCCTTCTTTCCTTCTTTCAACTTTCAACTTTTAACTCTCAACTCCCCCACCCGTGTAGTATCCTCACCCCACCCACGCCATGAAACTCATCCTCGCCTCCTCCTCACCCCGCCGCGCCGAAATCATCCGCAACGCCGGCTTCTCCTTTCAAATCCTCTCTTCCCCCGTCGACGAAACTCCCCTCCCCGCCGAATCCCCCCAGGAGCACGTCCGCCGCCTCGCCGAATCCAAAGCCACTCTCGCCGCCAGGCGCTCCTCCCCTCCGGCCATCGTCATTGCCGCGGACACCATCGTGGCCCTCGACGGCCGCATCCTCGGCAAGCCCCGCAATCTCGACGACGCCCGCGCCATGCTCGAACTTCTCTCCGGCCGCACCCACGCCGTGCACACCGGCCTCGCTCTCATCCGCCTCCCCGAAGGCGAACTCCGCGCCGCCGTCGAAACCACCATGGTCACCTTCGCGCGCCTCTCCCCGCAGGACATCGCCGGCTACCTCGCCAGCGGCGAGCCCTTCGACAAGGCCGGCGCCTACGCCATCCAGGGCCGCGGCGGCCGCTTCATTCCCCGCATCGCCGGCTGCTATTTCAATGTCGTGGGATTGCCCCTGGCCCGCCTGTGCGAACTCCTGCGCGAACTCGGCTGGGGCGAGGAAGAACCGCGCTAAACCTGAATACCGAAATTAAGCGAATACTGGCGAGCGTAAGTTTTTCTTCAGTTCTTTATCCATTGGAAACCCAACTTCGCCGAAGTCGGATTCTTTCCACGTCCTCCACTCACCAACATTGTCATTCCGACCGAAGGGACGGCATTTTTGCCGTCCCGGAGTGGAGGAATCTCTCTTCAGCTTTGGAATTCAAGCTAAATAGCAAAAGGGCAGCCGCAGGGGCTGCCCTTGAATTCCTTCGCGCGCTAAATCCGCCGCGCTCTCTTGCCTTACTTCTTTTCTTCGGTGTGCACGGGCGCTGCCGGAGGCGCTGGGGGAGGCGCCGCCTGAGGAGGCGCCGGGGGCGGCTGATACGTCGGCTGGGTCGTCCCCGCCATGCCTTCCTTAAAGCTGCGAATGCCTTCGCCCAATCCCTTCATTACTTCGGGAATGCGCCGCCCGCCAAAGAAAATCAGCACGATGGCCAGCACAATCAGCCAGTGGAAAATACTGAACTCACCCATGGAACCCTCCGTAAGCTCTTCCCGCGGAAATCCCCCGCGGCTCTCACCCTCACAGGATAACACGCTCGTCGCCCGCCCGGCGAGTCACTCCTTGCCGGTCCAGGTACTCCAGCAGCGGTATCGCGTATTTCCGGCTGATCCCCGCCAACTCCTTGAATTCCGGCACCGAAATCCGCGCCCCCCCGGCCTCTTTGCGCGCCCGCAGCTTCTCCCGCAACCCCCCCAGCGCCTCCCGGTGAAACACCAGTTCCACCGTCACCCGCACCAGCCGCTGCTCCCGCAGCAAAATCTGCAGCAGCTTTTCCGCCCGCCGCGCATCCACGGCCAGCTTCCCCAGCGTCTCCTTTACCGACGGCACGGTCAGTCCCGCCGCCGCAAACGCCGCCTCGATCTGGTCCTTCGCCTGCGCCTCCTCCGGCTGCAGCGCAATCTCCGACCCCGCCCGCTTCACCACGTCGCCCTGCACGTCCAGCGCTTTCCGCTTCGCCAGGTCCTCCAGCGCCGCGCGGAACAATTCCGGCGCCACGCGCCTTCCTAGGCTCGCCCGCAACTCCTCCCGGCTCGCTCCGCGCATCAGCGGATTCGCCTTGTGAAATTTCTCCACAAACTCCAGCAGACTCTTCTGCACCTCCGCGAACCGCGCCTCCGGCACCAACAGCAGCGGCTCCCGGCTCACCGCCCGCACCCGCTTGGCCGCAATCAGTTTTTCCGCCGTCTGCAATAATTCCGCTTCCGTCCAGCTTGTCCGCGCCACGATCTCTTCCATACGCAGCCCCAGCAGCGCCCGCCCGGTCATCCCCGTAAGCATTTCCTCCGGCTTTCCCCCTTCGAGCGTCTCCAGAAATTCCACCCGCCCCGTGTCCCGCGCCGCCGCCCGCCGCGCCAGCGGGTCCAGCACCGTCCCGCCCCCGATCGTCACCACCGGCGAAAACTGCCGCAAAATAAACCGGTCGCCGCGCAACGCCAGCACGTCCTCCCGCAATCGCAGTTGCACCAATGCCGTCCCGCCCGGCGCCAGTTCCGTCGCGCCTCCGTGAAAACGCACCTCGGCAATCGTTTCCGCCGTCCCCGTATGGAAATGCACCGTGGCCCGGTTCTTCAGCCGCGGCGCGCTTGCCAGCAACTCAATCCGCGCGTCCACCCTCCGCGTCTTTCGAAATTTTCCTGGCGTCGCCAGCACCATCCCCCGCGAAACCGCCGTGTGCTCGATCCCCGCCAGATTCACAGCCGTGCGCTGTCCCGCCCGCGCCCGCTCCTCTGTTTTTCCTCCGGACTGCACCCCGCGGACCCGCAGCCGCTCCCCCGAAGGAAACAGTTCCACTTCGTCCCCCGCCGCCACGCTTCCCGAAAGCAGCGTCCCCGTCACCACCGTCCCAAACCCTTTCACCGCGAACGCCCGGTCAATCGGCAGCCGAAAATAGTTTCCTGCGTTCTTCTCCTCGATCTTCCGCGCCTCCGCCGCCAGCGCCTCCTTCAACTCTCCCAGCCCCGCCCCCGTCTTCGCGCTCACCGCGATCACCGGCGCACTCTCCAAAAACGACCCGCGCAGAAACTCCCCCACCTCCAGCCGCGCCAGCTCCAGCAATCCCGGCTCCGCCAGGTCGCTCTTGCTCAGCGCCACCACCCCGCGCTGCACGCCCAGCAGCCGGCAGATTTCGAAATGCTCCCGCGTCTGCGGCTTCACCGCTTCGTCCGCCGCGATCACCAGCAGCACCACGTCAATCCCCGCCGCACCCGCCAGCATGTTGCGCACAAAACGCTCGTGCCCCGGCACGTCCACGAACCCGAAGCGCACTCCGCCCTCTTCCAGAAACGCAAACCCCAGATCAATCGTGATCCCCCGCCGCTTCTCTTCCTCCAGCCGGTCCGGATGCGTCCCCGTCAGCGCCTCCACCAGCGACGACTTGCCGTGGTCAATATGCCCGGCCGTGCCCACAATGATGCTTTTCGTTTCGCAGCTCATGGATGTCCAGAATGCAGCCGCAAGCCCCCTGCGGTCAATGCGCGGTTGAAAAACGAACGCACGACAAAAAAGTGAAAATCAGCATGATCTTGGGAGGGCGCAGCTTTACAGGCTGCGGAAAAACTGTTTTTTGTCATCCCGAGCGAAGCGAGGGATCTGCTTTTTCCGAAAAACCAGCGAGGTTTCTCACTTTTCTCTCGTGCACCCTTGAAAAACGCAACTGCAGCAAGCGCGGATTGTCTCGAAATGAAGTGCCCGGTGCAATGGCGAGTTCTAATCGAAAGACGAGGAGTACGTAAGCGGTTGAAACCGGCGGTCTTGAAAGACGATTCGCCCACCCTACCAAACTAGCTGGAAATTCAACTAAATCCCTTTGCCAGCCGTAACTTAGCTTGGATTTGAGTTTTCTGGAGTTTGCTGGTTTTTGTCGATTTTGCGCCGTCTTTAGTGACAATTTGGTGACAGACAGGTTACCAAGAAAAAAATTTAAGTTAGCGGTATATACCAGTTCGACCGATAGATTCTCTTGTTGTTCATCGCCGTCCACGACCTAGGCTCCCACATCTCCTGCCCGTTTGTGACCTTCACACTCTCGCGCATGCGATTATAAACCTCCTCAGTAATCCACGTGGGATAGTCGTGGGGCATCGTCGAAAGTTTGGCAGCATAGTTCGCGGCCCTTCCGACCCATACGAGGTCATTAGCGCCCCGCACGCCAGTTCGGGCTACGAACAACGTGCTTGTGTCGATCCCCACGACGTGCTGTGGAACGTAGGTTTGCGTCTTATATTGCGCCCTCATAGCGGGCAAGACGATATGAAGGACAGCATAATGAATCTCTAGAGCAGTCTGAACGGCGCTAGTGTTTTTGCTGTCGCCGATATAAACCGCCATGATCCGGTCGCCATCGTAGGCCGTAATCGTCCCACCTTCAGCCCTAATTATTTTTGCCGCGCAATGCAAGAAAGTTTTATAAATTTCGGCCGCGAAGGCCTTTGTCTGCCCGGCCACGAGTTGCGTCGAATCGGCCATGTCGGCGTAGAGCACGGTCGCATCTACGCTTATAGCGTCGTTGCCAAGTTTCAGACTTTCGTCCGTCGGTACTACGTTGCCGTCGCGCTCGGTCCACGCTGCCCGAAAAATTGCAGCAACTTCTTTTTCGATTTCTTCCTTTAGGCTCACGGAGTCGTTCTCGCTGCAAAACTGGCGAGCGATACCACCCACGGTAATACCGCCAGTGCCATGAAGATAAAAGCCACCTTTAGATGTTTGAATTTCTCAGTTAAAATTTCGGAATTTCGCCACACTTGACCGAGGACATCTTTGACGTAGCTGGTTTCGTCTTGCGCTAAAAACTCGTCAATGAATTTCGCCTCGGTCCTCTTGGCGATTTCTCGAAAGTAGACTAGTGAGAGATTTCCGCCTTGGAGGTTTGGAAATGCGCCTTTATACAAGTTCCAGATACTGTTCCCAATCAGCAGAAACGCGGATAAAGGGATAAGGGTCTGCCAGTACGGCATCGTCTTCAGCGAGGGCATTCGACCAGCAAGATATCCGGCCATTGCCGTATCTACAGCAAGGACCATGGATGCCTTCGCGTCAACACGAGAGAAAAAGTTCAGAACGAGATTGAGTTGGTCTCTCGCTACGCCGGGAAGTAGCTCGAGCTTCATGTATCCACCTTCTAACTGTAAATAAAAGCAGTCTATCACGCTACAGGCGGGTGGCCCACGCTTGGTTCATATTCTTTCCTCCTGACAGCGGCGCCCGATGAGAGGATACCACTTCTGCAAGTCAGTGTAGAGTAGTGTTGTGGGGGTGCCCCATTCTTGCGCAGCAAGAGTGGGTCTTGGGGTTTGCTATGTTCCGCGGGCTAAGGGGGAGTGTCAGTGAGTGCGGCGGAAGGGGCGGGGGCGAGTCACAATCAGAAGCAGAGACGTGCATGAGCGGTTGAAACAGGCAGTCTTGAAAGCCAGCCAAGGTTTTCAGCGAAATCCTCTGGTGATATGCTCTGCCCGTGACTTCCCGTAAACGTACCCTATTCCTCGCGCTCCTCTGCGCCATTCTTCTGGCCGCGCTCGCTCTCGGCCCGGCGGCCATCGTTCGCCTGCGCGCCCTTTCCGTCCTGGCGCGTTTCTCCAGCCCGCAGGATTCGGGTCTGAGCACCGCCTTTGCCCGCGGCCCCTTTTCCGAAGAACTGGGCTCCGCGGAAACCCCCGGCGGCCCTTTGCGCTACCGCCTCTACCGCCCCACAACCCCCGGCCGCCACCCCGGCATCGTCCTTCTCCACGGCGTCCACCACCTTGGCATTGACGAGCCTCGCCTGACCGCTTTTTCCCGCGCCCTTGCCGGCGCGGGCATCGAAGTCCTCACCCCCGAACTTCAGGACCTCGCCGACTTCCGCGTCACCTCGCGCACCATTGATCAGATCGGAGCCTCCGCCGGACTCTTGTGCCGTCTCACCGGCCGCTCCAAAGCCGGGCTCCTCGGCCTGAGCTTCGCCGGCGGCCTCGCCCTTCTTGCCGCGGATAATCCCGCCTATGCCCCGCGCATCGCCTTTGTCGTGGCCATCGGCGCCCACGACGATCTCAGCCGCGTCGCCCGCTTCTTCGCCACCAACCGCGTCGAAGAACCCGATGGCCTCTCCACTTGCTTTCCCGCCCACGAATACGGCGTCCTGGTCCTCGTCTATGCCCGCCTCCAGGACTTCTTTTCTTCCCCGGATGTTCCCCTGGCTCGCGAGGCCCTGCGCCTCTGGCTCTGGGAGCAGCCCGAAGCCTCCCGCAAAGCCGCCCTGCTCCTCTCCCCCGCTGGCCAGTTGAAATTCGATCTTCTGCTGCATCATCGCGAAAAATTTCGCGATGAACTCCTCCGCGAAATCGAAGCCCATCAGCCGGAATTGCGCGCAGTCTCCCCGCACGGCCGCATGGCTTCTCTCACCGTGCCCGTCTTCATCCTCCACGGCGCCGGCGATACCGTCATCCCCGCCGCGGAAAGCCTCTGGCTCGCGCGCGAAATCCCCCGCGAAAAGTTGCGGGACGTGCTCATCAGCCCGGCGCTGATTCATGTGAGTGTGGAAAGCGGAGTTTCTCTTGCGGAAAGGTGGGCTTTAATCGATTTCCTGGCTCAGGTGGTCGAAGCGGCCCGCGAGGAACGAAATTCAAGCGATGTTCAGAAAAAATAACACGGCGGCAGGGTAGCCTAAAAACCGCTCAAGGCGCTTCCACGAGTCACCAGTCACGAGTCACTTCTTCTTCACGCTTCTCCCATTTCGTCCAGAATCGCCTGCGCCGCCGCCCGAGGATTATCCGCCGCAGTGATCGGACGTCCCACCACGATATAGTCCGCCCCGGCCTTCATCGCTTCCAGCGGTGTCGCCGTGCGCGCCTGGTCATCCTTTTTCTTGCGCGCCCCGGCTTCTTTCGGCCGCACTCCCGGCGTAATAATCAGAAATTTGTCTCCGCAGGCTTTGCGGATGGCCCGCGCCTCATTTACCGACGCCACCACTCCGTCCACTCCGGCCTTGCGTGCCAGCCGCGCCAGCTTCACCACCCGCTCCTGCGGCGGTCCCGCGATCCCCGTCTCGCGCATCGCCTTGTGATCCATGCTCGTCAGGATCGTCACCGCCAGCAGTCTGGGCCGGTCCGCGTCCAGCGGCTGCGTCGCGCTGATCGCTTGCGCTGCCGCCTTCATCATTTCCAGCCCGCCCAGCGCGTGCACGTTCACCAGTTGCAGCCCCGGCAGGCCCGTCGCCGCCATCACCGCTCCGGCCACCGTGTTGGGTATGTCGTGGTATTTTAAATCCAGAAAAATTCCCGTTCCCAGCGCCGCGATCTTCCCCAGAATTCCCGGTCCCTCCGCCGTGAACAGCTGGCTGCCCACCTTGAACATTCCCACCACATCGGCTACTTTTTCGGCGAAACGGAGCGCGGGTGCTGCGGAATCAAAGTCGAGGGCGACGATCAGGCGGCTGCGCGGCTGGGGCTCGAGGTTCAACGTGGTGTCGGTAAGGCGATTAGTTCCAGTCTTACCCGGGCGACCCCTGCATGGATCAGGCCTACCTTTCGGGCGACAGCATAGGATACATCAATTTCGCGCCCTTCTTGATAGGGTCCGCGATCATTTATTCGCACCACCTCGAACTTCCCATTCCTCGGGTTGACCACCCTTACGATCGACCCGAACGGCAGGTGCGGGTGCGCCGCCGTCAGGGCCTCGCTGTCAAACCGCTCCCCGTTGGCCGTCTTCCGCCCATGGAAGTGCGGCCCGTACCAACTGGCATTGCCCACCCATACCTTCAGGGGGGTAATGGCCGGCTGGCTCTGGTGCGCCACCAAGGGTGCCTCCATGGCCACAGGCAATACCAACAGCAGGGCTATCCACCCAAGTGCTGTCCAGGAAATGAAGAAGGTTCGTTTCATAGTGTGTGTTTTAGGCGATTCGAAACCCAAAAAGCATAGCACTTAAGTGTCATTATGTCAACCATTTTAACCTTTAAAAAATCCTCGTATCTTATTGATATTAAAATTGTTATCTTCGTTTTGCACTCTCTCCAGCTCCCCCACCAACCCCTCACTGGCCTTCGGGTCTATAAAGCTGGCCGTCCCCACCTGTACCGCTGCTGCCCCTACGGTCAGGTATTCCAGGACATCTTCCACCGTTTCAATGCCTCCCAGCCCAATCACCGGGATCTTCACCGCTTTCGAAACCTCCCACACCAGCCGCAGCGTTATCGGCTTGATCGCCGGCCCGGATAGGCCCCCCGTGGGGTTCCCCAGCCGCGACCTCCCCGTCCGGTAGTCCACCGCCATGGCCGGGTAGGTGTTGGCCACGGTCAGGGCATCCGCCCCGGCCTCCTCCGCCGCCCTCCCGATCCGCCCAATATCCGTCACCAGGGGGGAAAGCTTCACCCACAGCGGTCGCCGCCCCGCCGCCCGGCGCGCCCCTCCCACCACCTCCGCCAGCAGCCCGGGGTCGCCCCCGAACTGCATCCCGCCCTTCTTCACGTTGGGGCAGGACACATTCAGCTCGTAAGCCGCAATCCCCTCCGCATCCTCCAGCGCCCGGATGACCTCCGCGTATTCCTCCGGCGTCGTGCCAAAAACGTTGACCACCACGGTTGCGCCCAGTTTGGCGATCGCGGGCATCTTCTCCGCCACGAACGCGCGCACTCCCACGTTCTGCAATCCCACCGCGTTCAGCATTCCCGCGGCGCTCTCGCACAGCCGCGGCGCGGGAGCGCCCTCGATGGGTTCCTTGGAAATTCCTTTGGTGACGAATCCGCCCAGACGCTGGAGATGGACGAGGTGGGAAAATTCGAGGCCGTATCCGAATGTTCCGCTGGCTGCGAGAATGGGATTCCGCAGGCGCAGCGCGCCTACTTGTACGCTCAGGTCTACTGCTGCCGTTGCGTTCACTTCACGCAAAGTCTAACACGAAGAATCTTCCGTCCTGCAAATTCTTTCGAAAACTTTTTCCTCCGCCTTACCGCGTCCCCGCACGGTGTCCCGCTCCCGGCGTCGCCAGGTCCGCCGGCGTCGCTTCCGTCCAGTACACTCCCGCACGGATTCCCGCTCCCATCATCAGGATCGGCACCCGCTGGTCGTACGCATACGGCGTTCCGTGCGTCGTCCCGTACGGCCGCGCCGTTCCCGCCGGAGAAAAATCCATCGGCCAGTACGCCTTGGGCACCACGAACAAATCTCCGCTGCGCCCTTCAAAATAACTCTCCCCCAGCGCGCTCACCACCGCATCGCCCGTCGCCGTCCTTCCCTTGATTTCCTCCGCCGCATGCACCGACGCCACTCCCGGCACTTTCTCGATCGCCTCCATCACCGCGTGCATCCCCGCCGCATCTCCCTTCAGCCGCTCCCACACCCCCGGCGCAAAATAAATATCGCTGCCGGTGATCGCCGCCACCGCCGGCTTCGGATAATTCAGCGGCTCCAGCGCCTTCTCGATTCCTTGCTGAATATCCGCCAGTTTCAGCCACCCCGCTTCGCTCCCCAACTTCTGCATGTCTTCGGGAAGCGGTGCCACGCCGTGGTCCCCGGTGACCACCACCACGTAGTTGCCGTGCCCGATGCGGCGGTCCAGATGATCGAACATTGCCGCCAGCGTGCGGTCCAGCCGCGCCAGCACGTCCTGCACCTCGTGGCTGCGCGGGCCGAATGCGTGCCCCGCATAATCCAGCGTGGAAAAACTCACTCCCAGAAAATCCGTTCCCCCGTGCTGCCCCAACCCCATCGCATCCACTGCCCGCTCCGCCAATTTATCCAGATAAGCGTCCGCGTAAGGACTCGTCTGCCACTCCCGGTAGAACGCCTTGTCCGGCCCCGCCGCCCCGTTCTTTCCCTTCAGCGCATGCGGCAGGGAAGCGCTCCAACCCTCCGGCACACCAGCTCCCGGCGTTTGCCCGCTGTAGAGATACACCGAGGGCGGCAGCAGCGGCACCCAAATCTTCCCGAAATCCTCGCTCACCGGATGCGCCTTCACGTACTCCTCGATGAACCCCACGCTTCCGTAGCGGTTCGACGTTTCCCACGCCCCGCTTCCTCCGTCAAACCACGTCACCGCGTCCGCCTTGTGCCCCGCCAGCGCAATCGCCGCTCGCGCCTTCAGCGAAAACGTCGCCACCCGCGCCCCGCCTCCCCGCTGAAACCGCAACTCCTCCGCGAACGACGGCACTTCCATCCGCCACGCGCTGTCCCCTCCGCTTACCTTCCCGCCCGCGTATCCGATGTCCTTGGCGTTGGCGTCCGCCGTGCACGTCACCTGCGCTCCCTGCCCCCGGTCCCACCATTCGTTGGCCACCATGCCATGCGTCGCCGGCAGCGCTCCCGTCGAGATCGTCGAATGTCCCACGCAGGTTTCCGTCGCCGCGTACGGATACGCCGCGTTGCGGAACCACGCTCCCTCGTCCACCATCTGCTTCAGCCCACCGCTCCACTGTGTGTGAAACTTCTCCACGTAGTCGGCGCGGAACTGGTCCACCACCAGCAGCACCACCAATTTCGGCGGCGTCGGTCCCTTATGCACCGGTGCCCACGGTGACGCCGGCATTGGCGGCGCCTTCTTCACTGCCGGCGCCCGCTTCGGTTTGCTCTGCGCCTGCGCGCTGCCCGAACCCGCCAGCAGCGCGGCCAAAAAAACGCCTCCCAGCAACATTCCATTCCTGCAAAACATGGTCACCTCGTTCGACACCTTCCTGAAAGTCTAACATCCCTTCCAAGAACGCTTCCCCAGCCGCTTCCTGTCATGCACCCTCCCCCCACTTCACCCCCGCTGCCTGAAACGCTCCGCTTATGCTAGGATTACCCCCGGCATGCCTATCGTCGAAAAAGCCCAACTGATGTCCGCGGCCGAAATCGACCGTACCCTGCGCCGCCTTGCCCACGAAATCGTCGAAAAGAGCGGCGGCACCGGCAATCTGGCCCTCATCGGCATCCGCCGCCGCGGTGTTCCCCTGGCCCAGCGCATCGCCAAAGCCATGAACGCGATCGACAATGTCGAAGTTCCCGTCGGCATCCTGGACATCACCCTCTACCGCGACGACCTCTCCAAGGTCGCCCCCCAGGCCGTCCTGCAGTCTTCCGAAATCCCCTTCACCGTCGACGACAAGGACCTCGTCCTCGTCGACGACGTTCTCTACACCGGACGCACCATCCGCGCCGGCATCAACGGCCTATTCGACCTTGGCCGCCCCAGCCGCATCCGTCTCTGCGTCCTTATCGACCGCGGCCACCGCGAAATGCCCGTCGAAGCCCAGTACATCGGCCGCTCCGTGCAGACCTCCGACTCCGAAATCATCGAAGTTCGCCTCCGGGAAATCGACAACGACGAGCGCGTCGTGCTCGTGGATCGTGTGGCGGAATGAGAGGCATGTGACACCGCGCTTCCGTGACCTGCTGGCCCTTGAGCCGCTTTCCGCGGAAGAACTCTCTTTCCTGCTCGATCAAAGCAAGCCCTTCCAGGTCATTCAGCGCCATCCCCTCAAAAAACTCGCCACCCTCCGCGGCAAGACCGTCGCCCTCGCCTTTTTCGAAAACTCCACCCGCACCCGCATCAGCTTCTCTGCCGCCGCTTCCCGTCTCGGCGCAGACTCCATGAATCTCCAGGCCGAATCCTCCAGCGTCAAAAAAGGCGAATCCCTCCTCGATACCGTCCACACCCTCGACGCCATGAAGCCCGATTGCCTGGTCATGCGCCACGCCGCCTCCGGCGCCGCCGATTTCGTCGCCCGCAACTTGGACATTCCCGTCATCAACGCCGGCGACGGCACTCACGAGCATCCCACCCAGGGCCTCCTCGACGCCCTCACCATCCGCGACCGCAAGGGCACCATTGAAAATCTCAACGTCACCATCCTCGGCGACATTCAGCACAGCCGCGTGGCCCGCTCCAACATTCACCTCCTCGCTAAATTCGGCTGCCGCATCACCCTCTGCGGCCCCGCCATGTGGGTCCCCAAAGAACTCGAACATATCGGCCCGCCGGGCACCTCCATCCGCCGCGCCTCCCGCATCGAAGACGCCCTCGATGGCGCCGACGTCATCATCGTCCTCCGCGTGCAGACCGAACGCCTCCACGAGCCCGCCCTTCCCGTGGACGACTACATCCTCCTCTACCAGCTCCACGCCGCCCGCCTGCGCCTCGCCAAAAAAGACGCCATCGTTCTCCACCCTGGCCCCATGAACCGCGGCGTCGAAATCTCTCCCGAAGTCGCCGACGGCCCGCAATCCTGCGTCCTCGAGCAGGTCACCAACGGCATCGCCGTCCGCATGGCCATCCTTTATCAATTGATCGGCGCCGCCGCCGCGGAAGAGGGCGCCCAAACCGCCGCGGACTCCGCGCACTCATCCGACGAAAAGGCCAGGTAACCCACGCATGCTTCTCATCAAAAACGGCCGCGTTCTCGACCCCGCCCGCCAGACCGACGCCGCGCTCGATCTCCTTCTCGACGGCGATAAAATCGCCGAAATCGCTCCCGCCGGAAAAATCTCCGCGCCCAAGAACGCGGAACTATTCGACGCCTCGGGCCTCATCGTCGCTCCCGGCTTCATCGACCTTCACGCCCACCTGCGCGAGCCTGGCCAGGAATCCTCCGAAACCATCGAGACGGGCACGCGTTCCGCCGCCCGCGGCGGCTTTACCGCCGTCTGCTGCATGCCCAACACCAGGCCCGTCAACGACAACGCCTCCGTCACCCGCTTCATCCTCGACCGCGCCAAATCCGCCGCCGGCGTCCGCGTCTGGCCCATCGGCGCCGCCTCCATCTCCAGCAAAGGCGAAGCCATTGCCGAAATCGCCGCCATGAAGGAAGCCGGCATCGTCGCCGTCAGCGACGACGGCAAACCCATCGCCACGGCAAAACTCACCCGCCAGGTCATGGACTACTGCCGCTCGCTCGACCTTCCCGTCATCGAGCACTCCGAGGACGTTTCCCTCGCCGCCGGCGCCGTCATGCGCGAAGGGGTCACCTCCACGCGCCTCGGCCTCCCCGGCATGCCCGCTGCCGCCGAATCCGTCTGCGTCGCCCGCGACGTCCAGCTCGCCGAACTCACCGGCGCGCGCCTGCACGTCGCCCATCTCTCCGCCAAAGCCTCCCTCGACCAGGTCCGCTGGGCCAAGTCCCGCGGCCTCCGCGTCACTTGCGAAGTCACCCCGCACCACTTCACCCTCATTGATGAAGACGTGCAATACGACTCCCGCTACAAAATGAATCCCCCTCTCGCCTCCCGCGAAGACCGCGAAGCCCTCCTCGCAGGCCTCGCCGACGGCGCTGTCGACGTCATCGCCACCGACCACGCCCCCCACGAACCCGCCCTGAAAGACGTCGAATTCGATCGCGCCCCCTTCGGCATCCTCGGTTTCGAAACCGCCCTGGCCCTCTCCCTCGAACAACTCGTCCACTCCGGCCGCCTATCCTTGATGCGCATGGTCGAACTCTTCACCACCGGCCCCGCACGCGTCCTCGGCCTCGACCGCAAACTCGCCCCCGGCCAGCCCGCCGACCTCACCATTTTTTCTCTCACCCACCCCTGGACCTACAACGTCAACGACTCCCCCAGCAAATCCCGCAACTCCCCCTTCGATGGCCGCGCCTTCACAGGCGCACCCATGGCCACCATCGTCGCCGGCCGCATCATCTACCGCAGAAACTAACGAGCATTCTCGGCATCTTCCCGCGCAGGTAGCGCAGCTATTCCTGGCTGTGCTCTTTTCAAGCCCTGCCTGACCTGGCCATCCGCAAAGCGAACTCCGAAGACAGCTTCACAGACGAGAGCAACTCTGTTTAGTTGGAAAGAAGGGAGCACCCTGAGAAGAAGCAGTCAGATACGGACGGATGGCCCGAACTTAAAGTATGGAGATGAGCTGGGTGCCCCATGTGCCGAATTTGCACATGGGGTTTTTGAACTTGCTCGTCACCACACGGGCGGAATGCCCGAACCCCATCGATAACTCGTTGCAGCGATTCTCCGCGTCCTCACGACAAACGCAACACCCGGCGCAAACCCACACCCCAAACCCACGAGTCACCAGTCACGAATCACAAGTCACGCTCTTCAATGCGCCGCAGGCTCCGCCGCAATCTGCACTTGCGCCTCGCCCGGCGTCATTTCTCCCGGGCAGCGGGGTTACAGTGGAGGAAGCCGCAAAGCCCGCAGACGAAGGTCCAGTAACCGCTGGTCAATATAGCTGTGCATCAGGAGTTGCCGAAATGTACCGCGAAGATCGGCTAAGTGGCCCCTCAAGTAGAACGTTTCGAGCAACCCCACGCTGCCGCGCACCTGAAGTCCCTCCGCGGCGGCCAGTTTGCGCGCATGGTAATCATCCAGCAGCACTGCATCCGCATGCAGTTCCTTCCCCAGCAGAATGGTGCTCAGTTCTCCAAGTCCCAAGGCATGTTTTTCCTGGGCTGCCAGCAAATCCCCTGGATTCTGAAGTTGCTTCACTTCGATCCATTCTGCTTTCGCAACTTCCGATGCTCCCGGCAATCCGGTGCCCGCGATGACCACTTCGCGGTGAACTTCAGTGGAAATATACAGGCGGGGATAGAGTCGGTTGAGGAGGTCGAAGCAGCCAATCTTGGCGAGGATTACAAGCGGGGAGGAATCGGCGGCGGCAATCACACTTGAAGCCGGTCCGTGGAACGCCGTTCCTCTTCCAAATCCTCAAGGCTGTAGCGCAACGGCGGAACCCCATGCTTCGCGGCGAAATCCATAAACGCCGCCAGCGCCGTCTGGCACAACTCCGCAGCCCGCTCCAACGACACCTTATCCTCGCGATAAAGTTCCAGCGCCAGCAGTCGCGCGGCCTCCTGCGAAAGGTTCTTCTCCTCCAGCTTTGCCGCCTTCAGTAGCGCCGAAGGCAATGCAACGTTCACGGTATCCATGACCCCAAATTACTCCAGGCCCCCTGCTTTGTCATGCGATTTCTACGTCTCGTGGGCGGATTAACCAAACGTAAACGGCGGAGATGAACCGGGTGCCCCATGTGCCGTTTTTGCACGTGGGGGTTTTGAACTTGCTCGTCACGACACGGACGGAATCCTCGAACTTCACCGCAAACTCGCTACAGCGAAAATCTTCATCCCTACGACAAACTCGGCTCGGGAAAAAAGCCGCGCCCCAAACCCACGAGTCACCAGTCACAAATCACAAGTCACGCTCTTCAATGCGCCGCAGGCTCCGCCGCCGGATGCATCCCATGCTGCGGCACTTCATGCACGCCCCGCGCCGGCGCCTCGATCCGTAGCCGGTAAAAATGGTCCAGCGGTACGCGCCCCTTCCCGATTGGGTAGCTCTTCTCGATCGCCTTGGTGACGTACGCCTTCGCCAGCGTGGCCGCTTCGCGCACGCTGCGCCCCTGCGCCAGTTGCGCCGCCAGCGCGGAAGCGAACGTACATCCGGTTCCATGCGTGTTGGTCGTCTTGATCCGGTCGCTGCCCAGCGTCAGAATTTCCGTCCCGTCAAAGAGCACATCCACCGCGCGGTCCATGTGCCCGCCCTTCACTACCACCGCCCGCGCGCCCATCTCCACCAGCTTCCGCGCCGCCGCTTCCATCGCCGCCAGATCCTTGATCGCGATTCCCGTCAGCAGTTCCGCCTCCGCGATGTTCGGCGTCAGAATGCTCACGCGCTTGAGCAGCTCCGTCGCCAGATACTTGATTCCTCCCGCATCCAGCAGTTCCGTTCCCGTCGAGGACTTCATCACCGGGTCCAGCACCACGTGCGCGTACTTCGTCGCGTCCAGAAACTCCCCCACGGCCATCGCGTTTCCGCGGTTCCCCAGCATCCCGATCTTCACCGCCGCGATGTTGCAGTCCCGCGCCAGCACGTCCAGCTGCGCCCGCAGCGTCGCCGCCGGCGTGTTCGTCACGCTCTCCACCGCCTGCGTGTTCTGCACGGTCAGCGCGGTAATCGCCGCGATCCCGTAGCAGCCGTGCGCCGCGAACGTCTTCAGATCCGCGGCCGTCCCCGCTCCGCATCCGGGATCGAATCCTGCGATCGAAAGAAGAATTGGCGGTGCCGTGCTTTCCGGTGTGCTCATCGTGGTCTTGGTTACGCTCGTTTCGGCTCGCTGCGCGGAACTTTTTCCCCGCGAAAGCGAAAAGTGCCGGCTGCTCCCTGTTCGGAACGAGCCGGCACTTTCGAATGTACGCGCAAACTTTTCTTCAACGCAACAAAATAATTCAGTTTTTCAGAGCAGCACTCTTCCTGGCCGTTCCCCGCTCCCTCACGGGAAAAGCCCCCGCACCAGCGTCGCCTCCGCCACGCGCCCCACCGCCAGGATCATGGCTCCCGCGCGCGCCGGCACGTGATGCTTGCGCATCGCCTCCAGCATCTCCTGGAACGCCCGCGACATCGTCCGGTTTAGCCGCGCGTTCACTTCCTCAAGGTCCCACACCAGTCCCTGCTGGTTCTGCACCCATTCGAAATAACTCACCGTCACTCCGCCCGCGTTGACCAGAATGTCCGGCAGCACCGTGATGCCCCGCCGCGCCAGCACTTCGTCCGCATGCGGCGTCGTCGGCCCGTTGGCCGCTTCCGCCACGATGCGCGCCTTGATCTGGTCCGCGTTATGCAGTGTGATTACTCCCTCCACCGCCGCGGGAACCAGGATGTCGCACTTCATCGTCAGCAGATCGTCGTTCGAAATCCGCGAAGCCCCCGGCATCCCCACCACCGTGCCCGAGCGCTCCTTGTAGCGCAGCGCCTTGATCGGATCGATTCCCCGAGGATTGATCACGCCTCCGCGCGTGTCGGCAATCGCCACGATCTTCGCTTTCTTCTCCGCGAAGATCCGTGCCGCCGCCGCTCCCACGTTTCCAAATCCTTGTATCGCCACGCTCGCTCCGCGCAGCGGTATCTTTTTCACCTTGCAGGCCTCTTCCACCACGTGCACCAGCCCCCGCGCCGTGGCGTCCTGCCTCCCCGCCGACCCCCCGATCGAAAGCGGCTTGCCCGTCACCACACCATGCGCCGCGTGCCCCACCATCATCGCGTACGTGTCCATGATCCACGCCATCGTTTGCGCATCCGTGTACATGTCCGGCCCCGGTATATCCTGGTCCGGCCCGATGATCGGCACGATCTCGCTCGCGTACCGCCGCGTCATCCGCTCCAGTTCGCTCTTGGACATGCGCTTCGGGTCGCAGATCACTCCGCCCTTGGCCCCGCCCAGCGGCACGTTCACCACCGCCGTCTTCCACGTCATCCACGCCGCCAGCGCCTTCACTTCATCCAGCGTCACGTTGGGATGGAAACGAATCCCGCCCTTGCCCGGTCCGCGCGCCACATTGTGCTGCACGCGGTAGCCCGTCAGCACCTTCACCTGCCCGTTGTCCATCTTCGTCGGCACGGAAACTTCCAGCACGCGCTTCGGTGTACGCAGAATTTGCCGCAGGCTGGGGTCCAGTTTCAAGAATTCCGCCGCCATGTCGAACTGGATCTGCGCGATTCGAAACGGATTCAGTTCCTCGCGCGGCGCGATTCGCGGCATCATCGGTGCTGTTGCGGGTTTGACGACCGTGGCCATCAGTTTGATTCCTTTCGCCCTTCAAGCTTCTTTCGAAACATTTCCAGTTCCACTCGCCGTGTATTTTCTCCGGCACTCCTCCGAGCAAAAATACAGCGTCGTCCCGCCCTCCCGCAGCGGAAACGAAATCTCCTCCGCCACGTGCACTCCGCAAACCGGATCGCGCTGCAGGCGGCGGCTCGCTTCCCGCGGTTTGGCCCCCGTCCCGTCCTGCGCCCGCGTGATCCCCAGCATCCAGGAAACCACGCGGCGAACAATCACCAGTAACCAGTACAGCAGCAAAACCCACAACAGAAATCGCAGCATACGAGCGAGAAGACCCATGGAATTTTCAATTGCAGCCGCGGCCGGTTGTATCTGGCTGAAACCCCCGCCGGCGACGGTGAGCGCAGTGTATGAGAGGGGAAAAAGGAGTGTCAAACGAAAACGTGTAAATTCAACAGGTTGCGCGGCTTAAAGGGTACGCGGAAAACCTGATTTTTCACTGCCAAAAACTAGGTAAGTTATTTATTTGTAATATCTTACGGACAAAATCAGCTCCCCAATCGGCCTCCGGGGCGGCGGGGGCTTAACCGGCCGCCGGGATGCGCTCGACGCCCATATAGGGGCGCAGGACTTCCGGAATGAGGATGGAGCCGTCGGCTTGCTGGTAGTTTTCCACGACGGCAATCCAGGTGCGTCCGACGGCCAGACCGGAGCCGTTGAGCGTGTGCACGAATTCATTTTTTCCGCCGGCCTTGGGCTTGAAGCGGATTCCCGCGCGGCGCGCTTGAAACGCTTCGCAGTTCGAGCAGGAGGAAATTTCGCGGAATTCGTTGCTCGAGGGCAGCCAGACTTCGATGTCGTAGGTTTTCGAGGAGGCAAAGCCCATGTCGCCGGTGCAGAGCAGCACGGTGCGGTAGTGCAGGCCGAGCTTTTGCAGAATGGTTTCGGCGTTGGCCACGAGTTTTTCGTGCTCTTCGTAACTCTTTTCCGGATGCGTGAATTTGAAGAGTTCGACTTTCTGGAACTGGTGCTGGCGCAGAATGCCGCGGGTATCTTTTCCCGCCGCGCCGGCTTCCGAGCGGAAGCAGGCGGTCCATGCGGTGACGCAGAGGGGCAGCTGTTCTTCCGTAAGGGTTTCGTCGCGATAGAGATTGTGCAGTTCAACTTCGGCGGTGGGCGTCAGCCAGTAGTCGGTGTCCTGCAGCTTGAAGAGGTCGGCGGCGAATTTGGGGAGCTGGCCCGCGGCGGTGAGCGAAGCGGTGTTGACGATGAAGGGCGGGAGAATTTCCGTGTAGCCGTGCTCGCGGGTGTGCACGTCGAGAAAGAAATTGGCCAGGGCGCGTTCGAGACGCGCTCCCCATCCTTTGTAGACGGCAAAGCGCGCGCCGGTGATTTTCGCCGCCGCGGGCAAATCCAGAATTCCGGCGCGTTCGCCGACTTCCCAATGGGGCTTGGGGGTGAAATCGAATTTCGGCGGCGCGCCCCAGCGGCGCACTTCTTTATTGTCGGCGGCGCTGGCGCCCACGGGGACGGAGCTGTGCGGGAGATTGGGGATGACCAGAAGAAATTCGCGCTGTTCGGCGTCCAGCGCGGCGATGCGTTCGTCGGCCTGCTTGATGCGCTCGGAGACCTGCTTCATTTCGGCGATGAGCGCGCCGGCGTCCTGCTTTTCCTTCTTGAGGCGGGCGATTTCGTCGCTGGCCTTGTTGCGCTGGGCCTTGAGCTGCTCGTTGGCGGTGATGAGTTCGCGGCGCTCCCTGTCGAGCGCGCGGAAGCGTTCGAGATCGAGCGTGGCCGCGCGGTTTTTGGCCATGGCGGCGTAGAGGTCCAGGTGTTCGCGGAAGAAGCTCAGGTCATGCATGATGCTGCAAGAATAGCGGAAGAAGAGGGGCGGAGTCGAGGGCGGGAGAGGGGGGAATGGCGAGCAGGGGGTGAGTTCCATTTTGGGAAGAGAATGGGTACACGCCGGCAGTTTTCGTAAGAGTGGCAAATAAAGGGGGTTACGGGGGGCGAAGTTTGTAAGAGTGGCAAATAAAGGACTTAGAGGAGGAGGGAATGAGGTAAAGATGGAATGAGGTGAGGGGCGAGGTTCACAAAAAATATAGCATTAGAAGTACTGTTTGTCAATTGGATAATTGTAAGGCGTTTGTTTTGCGGGGGTTGGAGAGGCAAAAGCGAAAACTGGAAAGCAGAAATTGAAAAAAGAGGAGGGGATTCAACGCTGAGACGCAGAGGGCGCGGAGAAAGATTGTTCCAAGTTACCCGCTGCTTCCGGCGGAGCCGGGAATGCCTGTTCCCTTGAAGAATGGGCTGCCTGCGCTGGACCAACTCCAGTCCTCGGGCTGGGTGACGAGTCCGGCGCGCACGGGATTCCATTCGATGTAGTGGCGGATGCGCTCAAACTCCGTGGAATTCCTGACCCAGTGATCGAAGGATTCGTCCTGCCAGAAGGGTTTGCCAGAGCGTCCTAGAGTGGCATTGGCGTCCCGCGCGGCGACGCCTTTGAGGACACCGGTGATTTTGGCAAGGGGCAGGCGAGGCTCGAACAGAATGTGGACGTGGTTGGGCATGATGACATAGGCATGCAATTGGAAGCGGCCGAGTTCGGCGCCGCGCACGATGGGGTATTCGGCGTAGCCGGCGATTTCCGGATCGGCGAGCCAAAGAGGGCCCGATTTGGCGGTGTCCAAGGCGGAGTCCAGTTGCAGGAATTTTCTGCCGGGGGATGCTGGATTGCCGCGAACGGAAGGTTTTGTGGCACAGGCATTCCTGCCTGTGCGGCCTGTTCTGCGGAGCGAGGCGGGAAGCGAACCGTGGAGCCTCCAGGTGATGAAGATGACTTTGCCCTCGGGGAGCCAATGGGGGAGGTTGCGGCGGTAGAAGAGCATTGGAGGATGGCTCTAGAGTGGCACAGGCATTCTTGCCTGTGCAGGTTTGTCCATGTGACAGCTCATCACGAAGGACATTCTAGTGGAATAGTTTGTGATTGGCGAGTGTTGGGCTGGGCTGTGTGGGAGTGCGAGGCAGCACAGCCAAGAATGGCTGTGCCACAAGTGCCCAGGGAAGAAGTTTTAAAGGTGGCACAGGCATTCTTGCCTGTGCGGTTTTTTTGTGGCAGGTCATAAGAAAGCAGATTTCATGGGAAGAGTTTATGTGTAGCGAGGGTTGGACTGGGCTGTGTGGCAGTGGGAGGCAAGCACAGCCAGGAATGGCTGTGCCACAAGAACCTTACCGCAGGCGGTAGTCGCCGCCGCCGAGAAAGTCGAGGAGGCTCAAGTCTCTGAGGATTTGGAGTTGCTGGCGGATTTTTTCGCGGATGTGGGCGTTGCGGGGGTGGAGGCGGGCGAGCGTGTCCGCGTGAGCGTAGATATCGGTGAGAGAAAATTCGGTTTTATGGAGGGAGCGGACGGCGTTCAGGACGTCGAGGGTCCAGCCGCGTTTTTCGACGCGCATTTTTTCGAGTGGGCGGAGGCGGCCATAAGCCCGACGCACAGACGAAACCGGAATAGCTTTGCCTTCAGCTACGACTGCAATCCGAGCATCTGATGGAACGCTATCCAGTAGGAAATTGCACCCTACCCAACCCGCCCGGTCCGCGTTGACAGAAAGCGGTTTTCCTTTTTTCCAAGAGAGACAGGCTGAAAACGAAGTGTGGAATCAGAAGGACGTCCCTGACTATTAAGTCGGGTAGTGAGTAGCGCAGCAAGAAAAGGTTTGGCGTCCGGTCTGCCAAAATCGTGCGTCTCATGGAGTCGAATGAGCCGTCTTGAACCCTCCGCCCGAATGAACTGGACTTGCTCTTAAGTTGGAACAATGCGTGACATGAGGGACAGTTGAAATCTAGTGCGGGTGTGTTCGTCGGGAAAGACTCGATGCGCGGCGAATCGCAAGCGGGGCAGTAGAGATTCTTGGCTCCCCATGGTTCGGTACTTACTCGGGCGCGTTGCGAGGCGCTTTTGTAGCGGTCAAGGCCGCGTGTGGGGAGATGGAGGTCCACGCGGGGATTAGATCATGGTACGGGAGGAAAAAGGAAGAGAGGAGCCCGGTTCCTATATGGTTAGGGCAAATCAGGCGAGGTAGATTTCGGTTTCGGTCTTGATGATGAAAAGGGCGTCGGAATCTGAGTGGCCGGAGGTGCGGAATTGTTGGCGGGCGTCGTCGAGGGTGGGGGCGAGGACGGAAAAGATGATTTCGCGGTTTGTGCGGCCGACGAAGTAGAAGCGGCGTTCTTGCTGGACGAGTTGGAGATGGGAAGACACGGTTGAGTTGTCGGCGCCGATGCTCGCGGCCGTTTCCGAAGGCGGCCGCGAAAAGCAGATCCATCGCTGCGCTCGGGATGACAGATTCGGTCCGTGCGGAGCGCGATCCGATCGATCCATAGGATCGGGAAAGAGATCAAGGGAAAACTGGAAGCAGGAGAGAGAAAGATGGACCTGTACCAGATCGGAGCAGATGCGGCGGACTGACAGCTCGATGGATTCGAGGCTCAAGTCGCAGCCGAGGGCGCGGCGGCGGAGGCGCATGGCGGAGAAGATGGTGGTGCCACCGCCCATGAACGGGTCGAGGACCAAATCACCTTCGTTGGAGGAGGCGAGGAGGATGCGTTCGAGGAGGGCAACGGGTTTTTGAGTGGGGTGTTTGCCGAAGCGTTTTTCCCAGGATTCGGAAGGAGGGATGGTCCAGACGGACTTCATTTGTTTGCCGCCGTTGAGGCGCTTTATGAGCGGGTAATTGAAGGTGTGGCGGGATTTTTTATTCTTGGCGGCCCAGATGATGGTTTCGGTGGCGTGGGTGAAATAGCGGCAGGAGAGATTGGGAGGGGGATTGGGCTTGACCCAGGAGATGTCGTTGAGGAGCTTGAATTCTAGCTGTTGCATGGCGAAGCCGACGGAATGGATGACGTGGGAGGTGCCGGAGACCCAGAGGGAGCCGTTGGGTTTGAGGACGCGCTGGCACGCGGCGAGCCAGGCGCGGTTGAAGTCGTGGTTGGCGTCCGCGCCGCGGGATTTGTCCCAATCGCCTTTGTGGACGGAGACCATTTTACCGGCGTGGCAGGTGATACCGCCGTTGGAGAGGAAATAGGGCGGGTCGGCGAAGATGAGGTCGACGGAATCGGCGGGGATGGCGGCGAGGATATCGAGGCAATCGCCCTGATAGATGCGCAGATGGTGTTTGGGGTCGTCGAAGGCGGGAGGGGGCAAGTGGGTTTTCACGACGCCGGGCGAGGCGCTGGCGGAGGTTGAGTTGGAAGGGAGTTTGGGCACGATTTGGTGGTGCTTGCTTTTCGCGGGGCATTTTTCAAGCCGGCGCGATGGGTGATGGGAACGGATCGGATCGTTGATCGGGTTGGGGGTGGTGTCAAGGGGCGTGTTGCGAGGGGAAGAGGGAAAAGAGGAAGAGAAGATTTAACGCGGAGGCGCAGAGGGCGCGGAGAAAGAGCGGGAAGGATTTTGTAGCGCCAGGATTCAGCTCGAATTTCTCACGATGAAGGGCAGGTCTGCACGGCCGGGATAGAAAGGCCCGCCCTCTCCGGCTGCTGCCCGGAGTCTTGCGACTGAAGAGGGCGGCTACAGAAATCGGGGGAGCTTTTCGACGGGAGATAGAACCACAGTATGACGCTTGCGGCTGAACGGGTAATCGTGCTGCTGGGGCAGCGGGCGGAGCAAGCTCCGCCCCTACTGCGCGAGTCTTGTGAAAAATTCGGGTTAGCCTGGCAGGGTTGGATTGGGGAGGGCGGAAACGCAGGATGCCGATTCAGAGCACTGCCGGGAATCATCGCATGCAAGATGAGCATGCGAAGGAGGGGAACGGTTGGCTGCGCTGGCAGGCACGAGGGGGCACGGCCCCGATAAGGCCTGAGCACGGCATGCCGTGCC
>JAIQGC010000032.1 GCA_020072805.1 Terriglobia bacterium | reverse complement strand
GATCCCCCCTGCGCCTGGGCCACCAGCGCCCGGTCCTCCTCCGCGCCCCCGCCAGGACGGCGGGTGCCCCCGGGGGGCGTGGGCCTCCCCAAGCGTCCCTCCGCCTCCGTGGCGGGGGTTAGCCGCGCTCCGGGGACCCGTTTCGGCGCTGAGGAGCTAGCTGTCACAATCGTTTCACATTAATGCTTTTTAAGCACATTTGAACTTGCATGCCACGTACCTGCGTGCAATAATACCCGCATGATTATCGGTGATCGTCTTCGCGCACTCCGCGAGGAAAAGAAGTTTTCGCAAGGTGAAATCGAGAAGCGAACCGGCCTCCTTCGCTGTTACATCTCCCGCGTCGAAAACGGCCATACCGTACCGGCCATTGAAACGCTCGAGAAGCTGGCTCGCGCTCTCGAAGTCCCTCTCTATCAACTCTTCTACGATGGCGAAGAGCCTCCCGTACTTCCCAACCTGCCCAAGCGCAAGTCTTCGGACGACATCGCCTGGGGCAGCACGGGGAAGGAAGCCCGCTTCCTCAACAAGCTTCGCCGCTTGCTGAGCAAGGTCGATGACGAAGACCGCAAGCTGGTCCTCTACATGACCCAGAAGATGGCGAACCGCTAGGACGTTCTCTTTCCTTCGTACTGGCATCATAACGCGCGCCTGCTTCCCCCACGGCGCGCGTTTCTTTTGCCTTGCGCGCCCGTCTGTCTCCGTGCTGCCGCTTACTCCCACTCGATCGTGCTTGGCGGTTTCGAGCTGATGTCGTAGACCACCCGCGTGACCCCGCGCACCTCGTTCACGATCCTCGTGGACATCCGTTCCAGAACCTCCGCCGGCAGCCGCGCCCAATCCGCGGTCATCGCGTCTTCTGATTCCACCACCCGCACCGCCACCGTCAGCCCGTAGGTCCGGAAGTCTCCCATGACCCCCACGCTGCGCACCGGCAGCAGAACCGCAAACGCCTGCCACACCTTGCTGTACAATCCCGCCCGCCGGATCTCTTCGACCACGATGGCATCCGCTTCCCGCAGGATATCCAAGTCTTCACGGGTTACTTCTCCAAGCAGGCGCACCGCCAGCCCCGGCCCGGGAAACGGATGTTTCAGCAATACCTCATCCGGCAACCCCAGTTCCCTCCCGATCCGCCGCACTTCGTCCTTGAACAAGTCGCGCAGCGGCTCGATCAGCGAAAACGGCATCTTTTCCGGCAGCCCGCCCACATTGTGATGCGTCTTGATCGTGGCCGAGGGCCCCTTCACCGAAACCGACTCAATCACATCCGGATACAGCGTTCCCTGCACCAGATACTGGATCTCCCCGTGGGCCTCGCCCCGCTGCAACTCCTCCGCCTTCTCCGCAAAGACCGCGATGAATTCCCGCCCGATCCGCTTGCGCTTCTCCTCCGGATCGCTCACTCCCTTCAATTGCGCCAGAAAACGTTCCGTGGCATCCACACCGATCACGTGCAGCCCCAGACGCTCCCGCAGCATCTCCAGCGTTTCCGCGAATTCGTTCTTGCGCAGCACCCCGCTGTTGACGAACACGTTGATCAGCCGGTCCCCGATGGCCCGGTGCACCAGCGCCGCCGCCACCGTGGAATCCACCCCGCCGCTCAGCGCGCAAATCACCCGGTGATGCGGCCCCACCTTCCGCCGTATCGCTTCCACCGTCTCCTGAATAAACGCTTCCCCGCCCCAGGTGGCTTTCGCCCCACACACCTGGAACAGGAAATTTCGCAAAATGTCCGTGCCGCGCTCCGTGTGATTCACTTCCGGATGGAACTGCACCGCGTAGATTTTCCGCTGCGCATCCTCGATGGCCGCCAGCGCGCTCTCCGTCCGCGCCGTCTCCCGGAACCCCGGCGGCAGCCCGCGCACGCTGTCCCCGTGGCTCAGCCAGATGCGCAGCGATTCCGGCACGCCGGCAAAGAGCGCCGATGCGCCCTCGGACGGTATATTCACCTGCCCGCGCCCATATTCCCGCCGCTCGGACTTTTCCACCCTTCCGCCCAGCGTCTTGGCGATCCACTGCATCCCGTAGCAGATGCCCAGCACCGGCACGCCCAATTGCAGCACTTCCGGGCTGCACACCGGCGCATCCTCGTCGTACACCGAACTAGGCCCCCCGGAGAGCACAATGCCCACCGGCTCCAGCTTGCGGATCTCCTCCGGCGCGGCCGTGCACGGCAGAATCGTGGAAAAGACCTTCTGCTCGCGGATGCGCCGCGCGATCAATTGCGTATACTGTCCCCCGAAATCCAGCACCACCACGCCGCCACGTTCCGTCATCCAGCCTCCCTGATTCTCTTCCACCGCCCGCTTCGCGCCGCTTTCCATCAGGCCACCACCAGGTTCACCAGCTTGTCCGCCACCACAATCTTCTTCACCAAGCGCTTGCCATCGATTTGCGCCCGCACCGCCGCTTCATCCAGCGCCAGCCGCACCAGCTCTTCCTCGCCCAGCCCCGCCGCCACCCGCAGCCGCCCGCGCAACCGCCCGTTCACCTGTACCATCACTTCCACCTCGTCCGCCCGCGCCAGCTCCGCATTGTAGTCCGGCCAGCTCACCCTCGATAGCCCGTTCTTGTGTCCCAGCATCTCCCAAAGCTCTTCGGCCAGATGCGGCACCATGGGCGCCAGCATCAGCGTCACCAGCTCCAGCGCCTCCTTCAGAATCTCCGGCCGCACTGCCTGCTCCAGCGGCTCATGCGCGTGCAGCTCGTTCACCAGCTCCATGATCAGCGCAATCGCCGAATTGAAATGCCAGCGCGTCTCAAAATCGCTGGTCACCCGCCGCAGCGTCTCATGCGCCTTGCGCAGCAGCACCCGTTCCTTCTCGGAAAGCGCCGCCATCTCTCCCGCGCCCGCGCAAACCCCGGCAATTCTCCCCGCGTGGCGGTCTACCAGCCGGAACACCCGGCTCAGGAATCGCCAGGCGCCTTCGATGCTCTCCTCGCTCCATTCCAGGTCTTTTTCCGGCGGCGCCGCAAACAGCGTGTACAGCCGCCCCGTATCCGCTCCGTATTTCTGCGCCATGTCTTCCGCGCCGACCACATTGCCTCTCGACTTGGACATGGCCACGCCGCCCTTTTGCACCATGCCCTGCGTGAACAGCCGCGCCGCCGGCTCGTTGTGCTGGATCAGCCCTAAATCGCGCATGACCTTGCACCAGAAGCGCGAATAGAGCAGGTGCAGAATCGCGTGCGTGATCCCGCCAATGTACTGGTCAATGGGCATCCAATAGCCCACCTTGCTCGAATCAAACGGGGCCTTGTCGTTGTGCGGGTCGCAATAGCGGTAGAAGTACCACGCAGAGTCCACGAACGTATCCATCGTGTCCGTTTCCCTTTTGGCGGGCCGGTGGCAGAGCGGGCAGGTTGTATTGATGAACTGGGGAACATGGGCCAGAGGGGATGTCCCCAAACCCGTGAGTTTTACGTCCTGAGGGAGCACCACCGGGAGGTCCGCTTCCGGCACTGGAACCATCCCACATTCCGGGCAGTAAATAATTGGAATCGGGGCTCCCCAGTAGCGTTGCCTCGAAATTCCCCAATCCTTCAGCCGGTAGACCGTTTCGCGCTTGCCAAAACCCTTCGCTTCCGCTTCCGCGGCCATCTTCTCCATCGCCGCCGCGGTTTCCAGACCGCTGTACGGTCCGGAATTCACGCTCTTCCCGTACTCCGTGAAGGGCTCTTTCGGTGGCGCGTCGCTGGCCGGCTCTCCCGCTGGCCCCTGTACCACCACTGGCTTGCCCAGCCCATATTTCGTCGCAAACTCGAAGTCCCGTTCATCGTGTGCGGGCACGGCCATGATGGCGCCCGTGCCATATTCCATCAGCACGAAATTCGCCACCCAGATCGGTATCTCCGCTCCATTGAATGGGTTACGCGCATGCCGCCCGGTGTAAAATCCAATCTTTTCTGCCGTGGCCAGGTCTTCCGCCTTCACCGACATCTGCCGCATCGCCGCCAGCGCCGGCTCCGCCTTGGCCCGCTCCGGCGAACCCTCCAGCAGCGCCTGCATCGCCGGATGATTGGGCGCCAGGATCAGCGCCGTCGCCCCGTAAATGGTGTCAATCCGCGTGGTAAAAACTTCGATCGGCCCCGCCGCCGGCGTTTCCGCCACGGCGAACTTCACCTTGGCTCCCTGCGACTTCCCGATCCAGTTGCGCTGCATGGCGATGACCCGGTCGGGCCAACTGCCTTCCAGTTGCTTCAAATCGTCAATCAACTGGTCCGCGTATGCCGTGGTCTTCAGAAACCACTGCTCGATTTCCTTGGCCTCCACCGGCGTCTCTTCATGCCGCCAGCAGCAGCCATTGACCACCTGCTCGTTGGCCAGCACCGTCGCGCATTTCACGCACCAATTCACCCGGCTCTTTTTGCGGTAGGCCAGCCCGCGTTCCAGCATGCGCAGGAAGAACCACTGGTTCCAGCGGTAATATTCCGGCTCGCACGTGGAAATCTCCCGCCGCCAGTCGTAGCTGAATCCAAACAGGTGCAGCACCCGCTTGAATTCCGTGATGTTTTTATTGGTCCATTCCCGCGGATGCGTGTTGTTCTTGATGGCCGCGTTTTCCGCCGGCAGCCCGAACGCGTCCCAGCCCATCGGATGAATCACGTTGAACCCGCGCATCCTCTTCACCCGCGCCACCACGTCCCCGATGGTGTAGTTGCGCATGTGCCCCATGTGCAGCGTTCCGGAAGGATACGGCAGCATCTCCAACACGTAGTATTTCGGCTTCGCCGGGTCCGCTTCCGTCTCGAATACCCGCTCGTCTTCCCAGCGCTTCTGCCATTTCGCTTCGACTGCCTGAGGAATGTAGTCCGCCACGCTTCGTTTAGCCTTTCTTCTTTTTCGCGCTTTTCTGGGTTTCCGCGGCCGTCTTTTTCTTCTTCTCGGCCTTCCGCTGCGCGGTCACTTTTTTCTGCAGCGCCGCCGTCAGCATCGAATATCCCTTCTCCGCCTCCGGCGCTTGCTCCGCCTTCCCCGCCAGCTCCCACAACTGCTTCACGTTCCTGCGGTCGTCCCCGGGCTCGTCGATGGGCGTCTCCAGAAGAAAGGCGCGCCCTGGCAATCCCTCCGGCCCGCTGGGGCCCAGCCGCGGGTGCCGCAGAATTCTGGCGAAGGCTTCCGCTCCAATTTTGCCCTTGCCCAGATGCTCATGGCGGTCCACTCGCCCGCCCAGCGCTACCTTCGAGTCGTTCACGTGAATCACCGGCACGCGCTCCAGCCCGATGGTCCGCTCAATCATGGCGATGGTCTGCGTCAGTCCCGCTTCGCTGCGGATGTCGTAGCCCGCCGCATAGAGATGCGCCGTATCCAGGCAGGCTCCCGCCGGAACGCCCTTCAGCAGTCCCAGAATCCCCGCAACTTCCTCCAGCCTCCAACCCACTGCCGTGCCCATCCCCGCCGTGTTCTCGATCAGGATGCGCAGCCCGCCCAGCGGCACTCGCTTCACCGCCTGCCGGATGCTTTCCGCCACGGTGGCCACCGCGGCCTCCGCCGTGGATTCCCCCCGCGAACCCGGATGCACCACCAGAAAATCCGCGCCCAGAGAAATCCCCCGCACCAATTCGTCCTGAAACGCCTGAATCGATCGAGTCCGCAGCATCGGCTGCGTGGACGCCAGGTTGATCAGATAATTCGCGTGAATCACCAGCGGCCCCAGCCCCAGCTCCACCCTCCGCGCGCGGAACTCCGCCGCCACCGACTCGGCGATGCGCGATGGTCCCGCCGACCACATGCGCGGGCTGGCCGAAAAGATCTGCAGCGCATTGCAGCCCAGCTTGCGCGCCGACTCCAGCGCGTCCAGATAGCTCTTGGCGATGGACGTGTGGATGCCGATGCGCACGCTCCCGTCCGTCCACGCCGGCGGGGCGGGTTCGGGCTCGGGTTCCGGGCGGTATTCGTCTTCCGGGTCAAACGTGGTGTCGAGTAGGTTGATCGGGTCTGGCATTCGCTCGTTGGGCATCCTATTTCTTCTTTGAATACAGTATTTTAGCCGACCTCTCGCAAATCACCAAGCGTCCCTTTTTGACCCCTCCGGCTCCTCCTTTGCTTGCCCGGCTTTCCACCCAGTGCTAGACTGGCCTCGTCCCGTGGGAAGAACGTTCCTGGAGAGTTGATGAGCCGCTGCAAGGCTGTCCTGCTTACCCTGACTTGCGCCCTGTTCGCCGCTGGCTGCCCCAAAGGTGGCGGCGAGTACAAACAGGGACGCTCCGCCGAAGCCCTGCGCGATTACGATAGCGCTCTGCTGCACTACCAGAAAGCCCTGAAAGCAGACCCTTTCAACGCCAACTACAAGATCCACGCCAACCAAATCCGCTTCGAAGCCGGCCAGTTTCACGTTCATCAAGGCCAGCTCTTGCGCGAAAAGGGCGACCTGCCCCGCGCCCTCGCCGAATTCCAGAAGGCCCTGGACCTCGACCCCTCCAGCCCCATCGCCGCGCAGGAGCTGCAAGCCACTCTCGACCTCATCAATGGAAAGCACGAGGAACCCGCTCCCTCGGCCGCTCCCGCCAAGCCCGCCGAAGCACCCCTCGCCGAAGGTCCTCCCCAACTCATGCCCCTTTCCCGCAATCCCATCAATTTGAAAATGGTTAATGAGTCTCGCATCATCTTTGAAACCATCGCCAAAATGGCCGGCCTCACCGCCGTCTTCGATCCTGATTTCCAGAGCAAGCGCATCACCACCGAAATCAATAATGTCACCCTCGATCAGGCCCTCGATATCGTCTCCCTGCAAAGCAAATCCTTCTGGAAGCCCGTCACGCCCTCCATCATCTTCGTCGTCTCCGACCAGGCCCAGAAGCGCCGCGACTACGAAGAGCAGATGGTCCGCACCTTCTACCTCTCCAACGTCACGCAGCCCCAGGACCTCACCGAAGTCGTAACGGGCCTCCGCCAGCTTCTCGACCTCAAGCGCATCCAGCAGGTCAATTCCCAGAACGCCATCATCATTCGCGACACCCCGGACAAGCTGCTCCTCGCCGAAAAACTCATCAACGATATCGACAAGGCCAAACCCGAAGTGGTCATCCAGGTGGAAGTCCTCCAGGCCCGCATCGATCGCCTCCGCGACCTCGGCATCCTCCCCGGACAGAGCACCACGTTAACCTTCACTCCCGGCGGCGTCGCACCCACTGCCACTAGCGGCAGTTCTTCCCTGCCCATCAACCAGTTGAAGAAACTCACCTCCGGCGACTACAGCCTGGCCATGCCCGGCGCTACCGCCACGGCCATCCTCTCCGACAACAACACCAAAATCATTCAGAACCCGGAAATCCGCTCCGTGGACGGCCAGCCCGCCAAGCTGCGCATCGGCGACCGCATCCCCGTGGCCACCGGCAGCTTCCAGGCCGGCGTGGGCATCGGCGGCACCGGCGGCGTCAACCCGCTGGTCAACACCCAATTTCAGTACCAGGACGTCGGCGTCAATGTGGACGTCACTCCGCGCGTCCATCCCAACCGTGAAGTCAGCCTCAAAATCCAGATCGAAGTCTCTTCCGTCACCGGCAGCAGCACCATCGGCGGCATCCAGCAGCCCATCATCAGCCAGCGCAAAATTGACCACGAAATCCGGCTGAAGGAAGGCGAAGTCAATATCCTCGGTGGCCTCATCGAGCGCGTGGACAGCAAAACCCTCAAAGGCTGGCCCGGCCTCGCCAAACTGCCCCTCCTTCACTATCTCTTCTCCGAACAGACCACCGATCACCAGGAGAACGAAGTCCTCATTGTGCTCATACCCCGCATCGTGCGCCTGCCCACGCTCACCCCCGACAATCTCCGTTCCCTCAGTTCCGGCTCCGATGCCAATATCCAGGTCCGCCGCGAGGAACTCCCCCAACCCGCTCCTCCTCCTTCCTCCGCCGTTCCCGCTCCCGCGGTTCCCCAGCCTCCTCCCGCCGCCGCACAGGGGCCGCGCCTGCACTTTGACCCGCAGCTCCAGAATCTCAAGCCCGGCGATACCGTCACTCTGGGCGTCGTCGTGGACAACGTCCAGGACCTCTTTTCCATTCCCATGCTGCTCCAGTACAATCCCGCCATCATCAGCGTTGAGGAGGTTCGCCACGGCGGCTTCCTCTCCGGCGGCACCCAGGAGATCGCCATCGTCCAGCGCGTGGATAAGGAACGCGGCCAGGCCATCATCTCCGCCACGCGTCAGCCCAATACGGCTGGCGTGAGCGGCTCCGGCACGCTTATGGGCATCGTCATCCGCGCCCTCGCTCCCGGCTCCTCTTCGCTTTCCATCGTTCAGGTCAACGCCAAGAACTCCCAGCAGGCCACCATCCCGCTGCTGACCGGCGAGGCAACGATTCAAGTTGTCCGGTAATCTTAATTAATAGCGCTATGCCACGCCCGCATCGCAATGTCCGGCGCACTCCTTCCCAGGCGGGGCTGACCCTGCTCGAACTCATCATCGCCTGCTCGATTCTCCTCGTTCTCTCCGCCGCCGCCGTGCCCATCGCCCGCCACAATATCGTCCGCCAGCGCGAGCTTGAACTGCGCCGCGACCTCCGCGAAATCCGCGATGCCATCGACCGTTACAAGGACGCCGCCGACCGCAACCTCATTCGCGTCGAAGTCGGCAGTGAAGGCTATCCCCCGGACCTGGAAACCCTGGTTCGCGGCGTTCAACTCGGCGCCACCGCCGACCGCAAGGTCCGCTTCCTTCGCCAGATTCCCGTCGACCCCATGACTGGCAGCGCTGAATGGGGACTCCGCGCCGTCCAGGACGACCCCGATTCCCGCTCCTGGGGCGGCAAAAACGTTTTTGATGTCTATTCCAGAGCCACCGGAACGGCGCTCGATGGGACGCGTTATGCTGACTGGTAAAACTTCGCCAATTCCCCGCCGGGCCTTGCGCTCCGCCGCGGGCTTCACCCTGCTCGAGATGATGGTCGTTCTCGCCATCATCGCCATCCTCGTGGGCATCGCCGCCGGCCGCTATGACCGCTCGGTGCGGCGCGCCCAGGAAGCCACGCTCAAGTCCGACCTGAAAACCATGCGCCAGGCCATCGAGCAATACACCGTGGACAAGCAGGCCGCCCCGCAATCGCTCGAGGACCTGGTCAGCGCCGGATATCTGCGCGAAATTCCCGTGGACCCCATCACCCAGCAACGCGACTGGCAGCTCAAGTTCGAGGACGTCCTCCTCAGCGCCGACCAAAACTCCACCGGCCTCACCGACGTCCATTCCAACTCTCCCCTCGTTTCCTCCGTCGAAAACACCCCTTACAACACCTGGTAGGCGTATTCCGCGCAAAAAAACCGGGTGAAAGAAAAAAAGGCTTCCGGTTGGAGCCTCGGAAGCCTTTGCCATAAAATCTCTTAAGTGGTTGCGGGGGTTGGATTTGAACCAACGACCTTCGGGTTATGAGCCCGACGAGCTACCAGGCTGCTCCACCCCGCATAATCACTATAGCGGAGCGTCGCGGTCCCGTCAAATTCTCCCCCCGTTTTTCTTCAGCTGAATGCCGGTTCTCCGGCCATCGCCAGCGCCTTTTCCACGATTTCCACGCCCGTCTTCTGCAAAAATTCTTCCGGCGAAACTCCTCCGATCAGCGCAAACACGTAATCATTGGGCACTTCCATCGCCTGCCCCGCCGCTTCCAGCACCACCGCGTCGGCCCGGATCTCTTTCACCTGCGAATTTCTCCGCACCGTCAGCAGCCCCTGCGCTTCCGCCTCTGCAATAAATTTCCGGTTGCGCTCCCGCGCCCGCTCAAAACTTCCCCCGCGGTAGGACAGCGTCACCTGATTGCGCTTGTGCTTGCTCAGCCCCACGGCCGCTTCCAGCGCCGAATCTCCGCCTCCCACGACCAGAATCTTCTTACCCGCATAACTCTCCGCTTCGATCAGCGAATACGCCACCTTGCCCAATTCCTCTCCCGGCACGCCCAGCATGCGCGGCGTTCCCCTCCGCCCCAGCGCCAGGATCACGTTCTTCGCGCGGTAATTTCCTTTCGAGGTGGCCACCACGAAACCGCTGCCGTCGCGCTTCACGTTTTCCACCCGCTCGTTGGTCCGCACCCGCACGCCCGTATTGGAAACGATCGTCTCCCAAACAGCCAGCAGCGCCTCTTTCGTTCCGTCGCTCACGTACAGCGGCCCGTAGAGCGGAATCTGCAGCGGCTCCGCCATCAGAAACTTGTGCCGCGGATAATGCCGGATCGTCGAAGCGATCTCTCCCTGCTCGATGGCCACGTAGTCCAGCCCGTACTGGTGCGCCGTCAGCGCCGCGCTCAATCCCGCCGGCCCCGCGCCCACAATCAGCACGTCGCGCAGCGTCTCCGGATCGCTTCCCTCCGCCGCCGCGGGCTCCGCCCTTCCCACGCGCTTCTTCACGTGGTCCATCACCAGTTTGCCCTCGTTCACCGCCGTCTTGATCAGCCCCATTCCGCCCAGTTCGCCGACAATGAACAGTCCCGCCACATTCGTCTCGAAATTGTCCTTGACCATCGGCACGCGCACCGTCTGCAGCGCTCCGTCGTAGGAATAGAGAATTCCCTGCGTGGGGCAGACCTCCGCGCATTTGGCGTGTCCCGTGCACCGCTCGGGATGGCTCAAAATCGCCTTGCCTCCGGCCATTTCCAGCGCGCCCGTCTCCGGACAGGCCTCGATGCAGGAGCCGCACCCGATGCACAACGACGCGTTAATCACCGGCTTGGGCTTCCCTTTCGCCGCGCCCGCCACCGGCGTGTTGACCGCCGCGCGGTGCACGCTCCACATGGCCAGCGCCGCCCCGCAATGCGAACAAAACGCGGACGCTTCCCCGATCGGCTTGGCGCACCGCGGACATGGCCGCATCTTCCCCGTTCCCGCGAAGCTCGCCGCAACAGGCGCCGCAACAGGCGCCGGCCGCGCCGCTTTCTTCGCTCCCGTCAGCTTTTTCAGGTAGCCGCGCACGAAAAGAAAAGTCACCGCCGAGGCGAACAACACGGTTAGAAATGTTTCCATGTTCACGCCTCCTTAGAAATAGCCAAACAGCAGCGCCACCACGATATGAATTCCCGCCAGCACCACGAACGAATAACTGAACGGCCGGTGCACCACATGCCACAGCTGGAACATTTCCTGCGCCTTCGAGAGAAACAGAATCTTCTTCTCCAGAAACGCCTCTTCCTTCAGGCAGTCAATCACGCTTTCCACCTGCGCGTGATGCGAACGCACCATGCCCCACAGCGAGGCCCTTCCCCGGAACGAGCGCAGCGCCTTCCGCCGCAGCCCGGCGATCTGCCAGAAGCGCGTCACGTCATAGCGCATCATGTAGCCCAGCACCGTCAGCGCGGACATGGACTCGACTTGGCCCGCCGCCGGCAGCCGCAACAAGCCCGCAAAATCCCCGGGCGCCAGCACCTCCTGCGATTTCAGCTTATCGGCCAGGTGCTCGCTCTGCTCACGCAACTCTTTCTTCGAAAGCTCCGCTGCTCCAATGCTGCGCGGGATTTGCGCGTAAATATAGCGCCCCACGACACCGCTCACCGCCACCGCAATCATGATCCAGTAGGCGATTCCCGCCAGCCCGCGGAATTTGAACGACGAATGGAACGTGATCACCACCGGCGCCATGATTCCCAGGATCACGTGAAAATTAAGCCAGCGCCGCGAATTCCCGATCCGCGAAAGACTCTTCATGCTCTTGCGAATCGCGTAAAGAAACAGCAGCAGAAAAAACGCCAGCCCCAGAAATCCCAGCCGGATCCCCAGCACCCCGCTCGGCTTCAGCAGAATATGCTTCGGGGAATAGACCCGCTGCGCCTGCCCCAGCGTGTAGTAGCCGAACCCGTACACCGTCAGCGCCAGCGTCAGTCCCATCCCGCCCAGTGCGCACACCCACAGCGCCAGCGCATGAAACACTTCCGCGGCGCTGCGGCGGCTCTGTGGAATTGCGGCGGCTGTGGTCAGCGTGCTCACGACGGTCTCTCCATCCCCTTCTTTCTATGGTATGCGCTTACCGCGAATCCCCGGCGGCATCCCCGCCCAAATTGCTTCAACAATACACACCCTTACGACCCCAGCTTCACCTTCACCGCATACCGCCTGTATTTGGCGAATTCATGCACGTTGCGCCAGTGCTGCTTGGGCGTCTCCAAGTCAACATTCGCCACCACCGGCAGCCAGTATTTATCCCCGGATTTCTCCAGCTCCACCAGCGCATAGCGCACTTCGCAATTCAGCCGGTGCAGTCCGATGTCCTCCATCGGCTCGGAGAGTTCCCCGCGAATCCGCGCCACCGCTCCGCTCTCCGCGTCGATCCACACCGTTCCAGCCATTCCCAGCGCGTAATTCCGCCCGCGCAGCCGCAGCACCGTCGGCGAATCCTCGCCCTTGATATGCTCAAAATGCAGCCGCACCAGCTGCCGCCCTTCCGCGACTTCCTCCTCTTCCTGCACAAACCGGAAGCTCCGCGCATAGTACGGATGCACAATCAGGGCCATCGTCGAAAATCCCCGCGTCATCAGCAGCGGCCTCTGCTCGAACCGCCCCGGAGCTTTCTCCTCCTCCAGCATCTCCTCCGCGCTCATCCGCCCGTTCTTGTCGTGCACCAGCAGCAGCGAATCGTAAAATGCCTCCTGCTCGTATTCCACTTTGTTATTGCCGCGGATCTTGTACTGCGAAATGTGCTCCTGATACCGCACCATGGCCAGATGCGCCGTCAATTCCTCCGCGGCAACTCCCGCCCGCCGCACCAGTTCCGCCACCGCCGCATCAGGCTTCGCGTTCTCCACGGCCTGCGGCGGAGTCTGCGCCCGCGCGCCCGCAGCCAGCAGCCACGCCGCTAGCAGCCCTCCGGCCGACATCGCCCGCAGCCAATTCCTCGCGCCCATCAGAAGCGCTCCCCGACCACGAACGACACTTGGTCATAATTCATCATTCCCCCGCGCTGCCAGGTGAACGAGCTCTGCATAAAAAGATGCCGCCCCGGCGACCATTCCACCTGTGAAATCGCAAAATGCGAATTGGACATCCCGTTCACCGGCGAATTCAGCCTCTGCAACCCGCCCTGCAATTCCAGTCGCAACGACTCCCGCACCTGCTTGGATATGGACAGCGCTTCGTATTCTCCCTGCCCGAAGACGCTGTCGAATTTTGTATAGCGCAGGTCCGTCCGCCATCCCGTCCGCAGCACATTCCCGAAGGTGATTCCGTACAACTGATTCCACGACGCGCCCGTATCGCCGCTCCGGCTGTTGCGGCCCAGGCTGGTGTACAGCGTCACCTGCTTCAGCACTTCCGCCCGCACCCCTCCGCTCAGCCCCTGGAACAGATACCGGTCCAGCAGCCCGCTGCCGATCAGCACCGGATTCACCGTCGGCGGGCTGCTAAAATAGCTGTGACTGAGGTCGAAGCTCAGCCGCTGCACCGGTTGCAAGCGCAGTGAAGCGTAGCTGCGGTTCAGTCCCCCGTATTGCGCCACCAGCGGTGCCGCCGGATTCAATGGATTCGGCGCCTGATAGGTGTGCGGCGCGTCCACCTGCATCGAGTGATACAGGGAAACCTTGCGCCGCACCGTCATCGTCGTTTCCGAAAACAGAAATTGTCGCTCCGCCTTCCACCCGATCGCCGCTATCGCCACTCCCGTGGTTCCCGTGAAGTGCGTGCGGTCGAATTTTCCCCGCTCCACATTCACGAACGCGCCCGCGATGCGCCGGTCCGGATTGTAGTCCCACGACGCCGGGTCCGGCGTCGTTCCCGCGAAGATCCCGGTAACCAACCCGCTCGTCTTGCGCACTCCCGCATAGCCGCCGTCAATCGCATCCAGGCTGCTGGCCCATGGCAGATACATCCTGCCCACGCCGGCCACCATCGGCGAGTACGGATTGTTGTAGGTCATGCTGATCTGGTACGTGCGGTTGATCAGATCGGAAATCGTCTGCGGCTGCGTGCCCGACCTCTGCGTCAGCCGACCCCGCCAGTACCCCGAAAAATTCCAATAGCTCCCGCCGATGCGCGTCGCGTTTCCCCGCAGCACCAGCCCCACGTCCTGATTCGTCGTCCCCACCACTCCCCGGCCCATCACCGCGTTGTACTCCAGCCCAATCCGCCCGCGCATCCGGTTCACTTCCGGCAGTGGCGGATGCGGCATGGCGTCGCGAATCTCCTCATCCAGAGGATCTTCGTCTGTCGTGAACGAAATCACCTGCAAATACGGCCTCGGCGCGTCCGCCGCTTCCGGCGCCGGCGCCGCCCGCTCCGCCCCGCCCGGAATAAGCACCACATCGCCCGCCACTAACGCGCGCGTCGAAGAACGCACCTCGCACACCGCCGAAGCATCCGCCAGCGAGATCACCTCGATGCTGGCGATTTCTCCGGCGCTCAACTGCTCCCCGCGGCTGGCTCCCTCCGCCGTCTCCGGCGGCACCACCTTCAATACCTCGTGCTCCGTCAGCCCCGCGTTGCGCCCCGCATTCAGATACACCACGCCCTCGGCGACGTATTTTATGCGGAACACCGGCGAGGCCTTGTCGTTCTGCTGCGCGGACGCTCCCCCCAGAAACAACCCCAGCCAGAGCGCCGCCCCCGCAGCCGTTCTCTTCCTCATCAGTTCCCCGCAACCCCTGATGGATGGCACGTATAACAACTGGTCGCCGAGTAGCTGTACCCGCTGACCCCGGAATGTTTGGGGTCCACAGTGGCTTGATCGTGCGTATGGCAGGTGATGCAGGAGAAGACCGCGTAGTTCGACGAATTGACATGGCAGTCCGCGCACGTCGTCCATTTTCCCAGGTGCGTACCCGAATAAATCGGGAACCAGGTGTGATTGACCGTCGCTCCCAGCCACGACGTCGTGGTATGGCAGGTCTGGCAGGTCGTTGGAAACGCCGCGGCCACGTGATTGGGGTCCGTCGTTCCCTGATAGGCCGCCTTGTGGCAGGAATAACAGTCCGTCGGCGTCCCGGCATATACCCCACTGATGTTACAGCTCGTGCACGGAACGCTGGTATGCGCCCCGGTCAGCGGAAACGCCGTCTTGCTGTGGTCAAACGAAGCAGGCTGCCACGCCGTCGTGCTGTGGCACACCTCGCAGGTTGTTGGAAACCCGCCCTGCACGTGATTCGGATTCGTGCTCAGCCCTTTGTACACGCCGTTCACGTGGCAGGTCGCGCAGGCCACGCTGGTGTGCGCGCCGGTCAGCGGGAATAGGGTTTGGTTGTGGTCGAAGGTCGCCCCCGCCCAGCTGGCCGTCGAATGGCAAATTGAACAATCCGTCGGGAATCCCGCCTGTGCGTGGTTCGGATTGTTCGTGCCGTTGTAATCCTTTAGATGGCAGGAAGAGCACGCCGTGCTCAGACCCTTGTAGACGCCGTTCACGTGGCACGTCGTGCACGCCACGCTGGTGTGTGCCCCGGTGAGCGGGAAAATGGTCTTGCTGTGATCGAAGGTCGCCGGCTGCCATGCCGTCGTGCTGTGGCACACCTCGCACGTTTGCGGAAACCCGCTCTGCACGTGATTCGGATTCGCCGCTCCGTTGTAATTGCTCAGGTGGCAGCTGACGCACGCCGTGCTCAGCCCCTTGTACACGCCATTCACATGGCACGTCGCGCATGCCACGCTGGTGTGCGCGCCGGTCAGCGGGAATAGGGTTTGGTTGTGGTCGAAGGTCGCACCTGCCCAGGTCGCCGTCGAATGGCAGAGCGAGCAATCCGTCGGAAAGCTGGCCTGTGCGTGGTTTGGGCTGCTCGTCGCATTGTAATCCTTCTGATGGCACGCGAAGCAGGTCACTTGCGTCCCTTTGTACTGCCCCCCGGGATGGCATGCCGAGCACGGCAGCGCCGCGTGCGCTCCGGTCAGCGCGTAGTGCGCAAATCGCAAATGATCAAATTTTGCTCCGAACCAGCTGTTCACCGTGTGGCAGTCCTGGCAGGTGGACGGGAAAGCCAGAGCCTGGTGGTCCGGATCTTGCACGCTCTGGTATTCCTTGCTGTGGCAGTAAATGCAGTCCGTGGGCATTCCCGTGAACTGCCCCGAAGCTCCATTCTTGTGGCAGCTTTCGCAATCCACCGTGGCGTGGGCTCCTAGCAGCGGAAACCGGTTCTGATGCTGTTGCAGGGATTTCACCAACGTCCAGCCCTTCACGCTATGGCACTGCTCGCAACGCCCTCCGAATTGCCCCCGGTGCAGGTCCGCATGGCAGTCCGCGCAGCGCGACCCGGCATTCTTGAACTCCGCCACCACATGGCACTGTGCGCATTTGGCGCTCTCGTGCATCCCGCGCAGCGGAAATCTGGTTTTCGCATGATCGAAATCAGGCTTGCTGCGGATCGGTTTCCAACTGGTGAAGGTGTGGCAGCTGTCGCAGGGCACCGTCAGCGCTCCGTGCGGATTCCGCGTGGCGGCCTGCGCCGCATCCGGCCGCGCTTGCGCTCCGGCCGTGGAAGTCAGAAATGCCAGTGCTGTCAGTAAAAGAAGTGGACTCTTCATCAAACCAGGGCACCTCGCGCCTCAATCGCAGCAGTACAACCACACTGCCCCCAATGTAGGCTACGCGTCCTGTCCCTCCCGCGTAACTGCTCTGGAGAACAGTATTCGTTCAGCTCACTTAGCCTGCGCACCAACTGAACTTCCTGCAGCCCTGAGTACCACCATTTCGATTAGTTGGTTGGTTGCAATCGCCTAGCCATAAGTTGCCCGCAAATTAGCGTAATACGGTAGTACCAATGTATTTCCAGCCCCATTAAATCAAGCACTTAGCCATGTGCGACCAATGTTGTCCAAATAGCAATCTTTCAGGTCGGAATATCTTTTACTTTCCTTGGGTAGATTTTTCCTGTTGGCTCTCTGCCCGTTGCAAATCACCAATTTCAGTTGGGCAGCAGTCGATTGCCGTGGCAATCCCCGCAGACTTTCGTGGTGGGCTTGAAGAAGAGCACCAGCTTTCCATTCACCTCACGGGTAAGCTGATGGCAAGCCGCACAGGCCACGCGCTCATGCGCCCCCTTCAGGGAAAACGACGCGCCGCGCTCGTGATCAAATGTGGACGGCCGCCATTTCGCCGTCGTGTGACACGTCGCGCAGTCCGCCGCCTTCCCTCCCCGCGCGAACTGCCCCGCATGCGCATCCGCATGGCATTCCGCGCAGGCCGCCGAAGGCACCTGGAAGGAAATCTCCTCCGGCCGCTTCTTCTCCGATGAGGGGTTGTGGCACCCCGCGCAACTCACCGCGCGATGCGCGCCCGTCAGCGCAAATTTCGTCTTCGTGTGATCGAACCCCGTGGTCACCCGCCAGCTCTTTACCGAATGGCATGCCAGGCAGCCCGCCGGCTGGCCATCCTCGCGTTTGCGCTCCATCCACGCGCGGAAATTTCCCTTGTGCGGATCCTTATGGCACGCCGTGCACGTGCGGTCCTCGAAGCGGTAGCGCACCGCGCGCCCGCCGCCAATCTCCGCCTCCTTGTGGCAGTCCTTGCAGGGAGTCGCCGCGTGTCCCTCCTCCAGCGGAAATCGCGACTGCGCGTGCTGCGCCAGCGAGTACTTCGCCGGACGGAATCCCGCCACCGTATGGCAGCGTTCGCACTTGCCCGCATACGGCGCGCCGGAAAATTGCCCGCGATGCGCGTCCGCATGACAATCCAGGCAGCGCGCGAATTTCACCTTGTACACCGTCGCGGCGCCCTCCGCCTTGTGGCATTTCCCGCAGGCCAGCTCCGCATGCTTTCCCTCCAGCGGATACTTGGTTTCTCCATGCCTCTTCCCATCAAATGTGGAAGGCTTGAATCCGCTGACCGTGTGGCATGCCCCGCACTCCCCGCGATCCGCCCGCTCGCGGAACTGCCCGCGATGCACATCGGTTTTGTGGCAATCCGCGCATTTCTCGTGCGCGATCTTTTTCTTGAAGTCGCTTCCCGCGTGGCACTTCACGCAGCCCACTTCCAGGTGCTTCCCCGCCAGCGGATAGGCCGTTTTCGAATGGTCGAACGTCTCCGCCATCCGCACCGTCTTCCATCCCGCAGCCGTATGGCAGCTTCCGCACTCCTGCTTAAATGCCCCGCGGTGCGGGTCCTTGTGGCAGTCCGCGCACGACTGGAACGCCACACCCGCGTACTTGGGCTTGCCGTCCGCTCCGGCCAAATGGCATTTTCCGCAGCTCACCTGTGCGTGCAATCCCGTCAGCGCAAACCGCGTTTTCGAATGGTCGAACCGCGTCCCCACCTGCCAGTCCGCGAACGTGTGGCACTTCTGGCATTCCCCGCCGAATCTTCCGTTGTGCGCATCCTTGTGGCAGGTGGCGCACTCCCGCGTCAGTCCCAGCCAGCTTTTCGACACATCCTTAATGCGTATCTCCTTGCGCTCTTCCGGCGAAATATGCGCCGCCGTATGGCAGCGCGTGCATTCGATCCCCGCGTGCTTCCCTTCCAGCGCATACCCCGTTTTGCGGTGGTCAAACGAAGCCACCGGCGCGTCCCAGTGGATCATCTGAAACTCTTCCCCATTATGTTCGGAATGGCACCGCGCGCAGTCCTTCCCCGGTTCGGCTCCCTGCACCAGCGCCGCGTGCAGACCACGGCGCTCCCGCAGCCGTCGCGCGATCTCCGTGTGGCAATCCAGGCACTTCATTTCCGGGGAGCCGGCGCGCAAGGTATGGCAGCTCGAACATTGCGTCGCGCCACTGAGCGATTGATGCGCTTTCGAAAGGGGACCGGGAGAAATCTGCGCCCGCGCGGCGCCAGCAAAGAAAAACAGCAGCGCGCCCAAACAGGCCGCCGCCGCACTCGATGGACAGAAAACTCTCTTCCCGCCCGCTTTCTCACCCGCCATGAGCCATCCGCCCGCCTTCTGACCCCGAGGCTAGCATGACTTCCATGCCCTGTTAACTGGCCGTCCGGGCCCTGTCCCCGCTAGCTACTCGAGCGCAATTCCTGTACCGCGCGATAGCCCTGGTCAATCGCGCAATCCGTATAGGCATAGGCGTCCGCGTCCGCATTGGCAATGGCGATCCGCCCGAAGGGCTTGCGCGCCACTTCGCACGGCAGTTCCCCGCCGTCCATCCAGAACGCGTCGTAAATCGAATTGTATTGATACGCATACCCGTGCGGCCAGCGGTTCACCGTAATTGCCGCAATGTCCCGCGCCGCATCGAATCCTCCGCCCGCCAGCGATCTTCCCAGCTCCTCCCGAATCTCCCGTTCAAACTTCTCGAACTCCGTCACGAACAACTCCATCCGCCCGGCCACATGCTGCTGCCGGCTCGGCAGCCCCGGCCGGCACGGCGTCCTCATCATATGCACCACAATCGGCTCCTCCGGCGTCTGCGCGCATTGGTAACCTCCCATGCTCACCGGATGATCCAGCATGAAATTGCTGAAGTATCCCCCCGGCGCGTACACCGAGGAAATTTTCTCCTTTTCGAACGCTTTCCAATTCTTCAGCAGCACGTTCGTGTACACAATCGGCACCTTGGCCGCGCTGGACATCGCCTCTTTCTGCTTCTCCGGCAACTCCTCGCAGATGTGCGGAATCACCACGTGCCAGCACGCCAGGATGCAGTTGGCCCCGCGCACCGTTTCCACCTTGCCACCCCGCGCGTAAGCCACCTCCACTTCCTTCGCTCCGCTCGCTTCGCCCACATGCTTCACCCTCACCGCCGTGCTGTTCAGCCGTATGCGCACCGCCGAAGACGCCTCGTCCAGCCGCCCATACTCCGCCCGCGCCCGAATCACGTCCTCCAGCGTCGTTCCCGGTATCGCTCTTGGAATCAGCCGCCGCACCAGCAGCCGCGTGATGGTCGCGTTCCCGTCCGGAAAATGAAAGAAGTATTTCTCCGCCTCCTCGCTAGGAATCGAGTCGCGGTTCATCCCCTTGCCCGGCGCCTCGTCCAGATTCATCCCCGCGAATCCCGGATAGCTGAATCCCCACGCATCCTGCGCCGGAACCGCGTCGATCCCGTATCCGTAAAGCCCGTGCGGCAGCTTCTGGAAAATCTTCACCACACCCGCATCCACTCCCGCCACCCGCGTCAGAAACTCCGCGTAACTCATCCGCGCCAGCCGCGCCTTCTTCTCCGCCGACGTCAGCCCTGGCAAATAATCCTTCTTTTCCGTCAGCAAGCGCGCCAGATCCTTCTTCACCGTCTCCGTTAGCGGCGCGTTCCTCTGAAACTCCGCCGAGGTCATCGCCGCGAACATCTCGCCGTGCGCTCCTGTGCGCCCATCGTGCATCCGCGCCAAGTAATCCGCTCCAAACGTCTCGCGGTCAAAAAACACCCCGCTGCCCATCCCCCGCGAACTGTAAATCTCCGGGTGAAGCACTTTCGAATATCCCGGCACGTCGATCCCCAGCTCTTCCACCAGCCCCTTGGCCACTTTGCTGTACGGCGCAGGACTTTCGATCGAATACGTTCCCCCGAATCCCAGGCGAAAATATTTCCCGTCCTTGAATTCGTTGCGCTTGGCATGGCCTCCGAAATCATCGTGATTATCCAGGATCAGAATCTTCGCTCCCGCCCCGGCCGCCTTGCGGTAATAATGCGCCGCGGCCAGCCCGCTGATCCCCGCGCCCACGATCACCAGGTCGTAGCGCTCGCCGGTCTCCCGCGGCGCCCCCGCCTTTTCCCAAAACGTGCCGTCCCGCAGGCTGTGCGCCGCGTCAAACGACCCCGCATGATCCCCTCGCATCCCCGTCAGCCCCGGCGGATAGGCCCCTTTCGAATCCATCGCCTGCGCTTCCGTCTCCAGCACCCCCGCCAGCGCCCCCGGCACCAGCGCCGCTCCCGCCGTCACCGCCATCCCGTTCAAAAAATCCCGCCGCGTTATATTTCCGTACATCCCAATCTCGCGATCTTTCGGCGTCGTCATGGCTGGAGCCTCCGTCGCAAATTCTAGCACACCGATTCCAGCCCGCCTGTACTTCATCCGCCCATTCTTTCCCCCGCCGGGCAACTCCGCCTTCCCCCTGCCCATCCAACTTCACGTTTGGCCGCCGCGTCGCGAGGGAAGAAGCCAATCTCGGTTCTTGCGTATCTTCTTTCCGAACTGCATCCGGATTATTGACAGCAGGGCACAGCGGTTGCGATGATTGGTGCCGGCGGTATCTTCCAAAACGCCCTGGCCACCACCGTTTGCGTATTTGTTTACCCTGTACCCCGCGCCGTTAAGGAGATTTGGATGAACGGATTCTTCGTGAAGTTTTGTGCCCTGGCTCTCGTCTTCGCTGCCGCCCTCTTGACCCTCGCTCCCGCTGGCTTGGCGCAGAAGACCGATAAAAATTGGAAGGGCTCCTATTTCGGCTTCAACCTCGGCGAAGCCCTCGGCACTTCCGACGTCGCCACCACCACCATTGCCCCGGCCGGAGGCTATTTCGCCCCCTCCAGCGTCACCGACATCGCCCCCGTCGGCGCCCAGCACCTCGCCCCGCGCGCTTTTTCCGCCGGCGGCCAAGCGGGTTACAACCTCCAACTCGGCCATCTCGTTGTCGGTGCCGAGGCCGATTTCGGCAAGCTCAGCTTCAATAAATCCGTATCCGCCACCGCCCCTTACACCTGTCCCGGCTGCACTCTCTTGAACTACTCCTTCCGCATCAATCAATCCGTAAAAACCGGCGGCCTTCTCACCGTCCGCCCCCGCATCGGTTATGCTTCCGGAGGCCTTCTTGTCTACGCCACCGCCGGTCTCGCCGCCACCCACCTCAACTATCAGGCCTCTTTTGCCGACAATTACCTCCTCGTTTCTTCCATCTATGCCACGGAAAATGGCGGCATTGCCAAGACCGCTTCCGGCCTCGTTGCCGGCGGCGGCATCGAGCATCGCATGGGTGACCGTTTGTCGGTCAAAGCCGAATACCTCTACGCTAAATTCGGCTCTGTCTCGGCCACCAGCACCAATCTGGCCACTCCCGTCATCCGCCCCACCGTTCCCGCCACGACCCTCCCCTGGCCCACCAACGTCTTCACCCACACCGCCACCCTCCACGCCAATATCGCCCGCATCGGATTCAACTACCGCTTCTAATCTTCAACCCCGCCCCTACCGGCCGGCCTCATCGGCCGACCGGTAGCCGCCGAGTAGCCACCCCCCGTGCCGTGTTTCTCATTTAAGCCGACAATTACAGGATGTTCTATTCTGGAACGGGTACTGGTACTTCTGATTGACCCTCGCCCCCAGACCGGGATAATCAGCTATACGGTAGCGGCAATTCGACGGAGCAGTGATCGCACCCTAAAGAGTAAGATCCAAGGGCTGTCGCATCCCGAAGTCTGGCCCACCGCGTAATTATCACATTTAAAGGGAGATATACATGAATTGTTCTTTCGTGAAGTTCTGCGTGCTGGGCTTGGCCCTGGCAGCAGCCCTGTTCGTCCTCGCACCGGCGAGCTCCGCACAGGATAAGGACTGGAAGGGTTTCTACCTCGGCGGCAACGTCGGCGGCGCTTTCGGCAGTTCCGACGCAACAACCACCACCGTTTTCAGTGCAACCGGCTATTTCGCCACCACCAGCCCGGCAGCCATCGCCACCGCCGGCACCCAGAGCATCAAGCCCCGCGGCTTTTCCGGCGGTGGTGGAGTCGGCTACAACCACCAGAGCGGCCACTTGGTCGTCGGCGCCGAATTTGATTTCGGCGGCATGAACCTCAACAACTCCGTCTCCACCACGGCGCTCTATCCCTGCTGCGCTCCCACAGCCTTCACGGTTACCCAGACCATGAAGACCAGCTGGCTCATGACTGCCCGCCCCCGCTTCGGCTATGCCGCCGGCGGACTCCTGATCTACGGCACCGCGGGTCTGGCCGTAACCAATCTTGACTACCAGGCCACCTTCACCGACACCTTCGCGACGGCTGCGGAAAATGGCGGCGTCACCAAGAAGCAGACCGGCTTCGCAGCTGGCGCCGGCCTTGAACATAAGATCGGGTCCAAGTTGTCGTTCAAGGGCGAATACCTTTATGCCCGCTTCGGAACCGTCTCGGCCACCAGCACCAACCTGATGGCCTTCAACCCGGCCCTCGCCTTTCCGACCAACGTCTTCACCCACACCGCCAATCTGAACGCCAACATCATACGCGGCGGCATCAACTACCGCTTCTAACCGCAACCTCCGGCCCTACCGGGCGGCCCCTCCGGCCGTCCGGTAGTCTCCGGAAACTCCTCCGCGTCCCGCTCCAACCGGCGTTTTCCCCTTCGGATTCTCCCACCGCCCCGGAATCTCGAACCCACACGTCCCGCACGCCCCATCCTTTATCCGATTCTCCATCACTTCGTGCCATGACCTCCGGATCACTACCTCCCCGCACTTCGGGCAGTACGTATGCGCTCCCTCGCTCCGAATATTCCCTTCGTACACGTATCGCACCCCGGCCTCCCGCGCGATCTTCCGCGCCCGGTCCAGCGTCTGCGGCGGCGTCGGCGGAATCTTCTGCAGCTTGAAGTCCGGATGGAACGCCGTGAAGTGCAGTGGCACCTCTGTTCCCAGATGCTCCACAATCCATTCTGCCAGTTTGCGCGTTTCCGCCGGATCGTCATTCAGCGTCGGAATGATCAGGTTGGTGATCTCCAGCCACACGCTGGTCTCCTTCTTCAAGTGCTCCAGCGTCTCCAGCACCGGCTGCAAATGCGACAAAGTCACCTTCCCGTAAAACCCCTCCGTAAACCCCTTCAAGTCCACATTGGCCGCGTCCACATGATCGTAAATGTCATGGAACGCCTCATAGGTGATGTAGCCGTTGGTCACCATCACCGTGTTAATCCCCTGCTCCTTGGCCGCGTGGCAGATATCCACCACGTACTCGCCCCAGATCGTCGGCTCATTGTACGTAAACGCAATCGAAGGGCAGCCATGCTCACGCGCCAGACGCACCACTTCTTCCGGCGAAAGATGCTGCGCGCGCGATTGGTCGCTCTTCGATTTCGATATGCTCCAGTTCTGGCAGAAAAAACAGCCCATATTGCATCCCGCCGTCCCCAGGGAGAAAATCTTTGTCCCCGGCAGAAAATGATTCAGCGGCTTCTTTTCAATGGGATCTACCTGCAACGCCGCGGGCGCGGCGTAACCCAGGCTGTAGAGTTTTCCGCCCTCATTCACCCGAATAAAGCAAAATCCCGCCTGCCCCGGATGAATATGGCAGTGCCGCGGGCAAAGATAACAATGCACCCGCCCGTCCGCCTCCGCCGACCACCACCGCGCTTCATGCAACTCTTCCGTCTTCCGGAGGATTTTCATTTCCAACATATATCCTCCCTCTCCCCCACAGACCTTCTCCATTGGCGAGTATACATCCGCCGCAGGACGGTGCGTCCAGGCACTCGTGTGCCGGCCCGGCGAAGGCGATTGAGAACGCCGTTGAATGACTATTGTTTTTCCCTGGTTATGTAGCGCCACCCTTCAGGGTGGCATCTTGTTTTTGATTTTCTGCAGGCGCAACGATAAACAATCCACAACGCAAGCGCGCCAAGGCAGAAAATAAAAAACAAAAAGCCGGCCTGAAGAGTGTGTGTGGTAACTCCTGTTTTATAGGGGGTCGGAGCTTTAGCTCCGACAAAAATGCTTTCCTTTCAATGCGGCTTTAGCCGCTGAGGAACTGATCTTGCGGTTGCCACACAGGCTCTGAAGTCCGGCCCCTACAAAGTCTTACTGCCTGCTCCTCACCTCGTCCACGCCCCGCCCCAACGCGCATACGCCGCCACAATCAACCCAATCAGCCCCGCCAGCAGCACGCTATGCCGCAGCACAAACCGGAACAGCCGCCCCTCGTCCGCGCTCCGCAACTGCGTCGCCGCGGCAGCCACCGCGATGCTCTGCAGACTGATCATCTTGCCCATCACCCCGCCGCTCGAATTCGACGCTGCCATCAGCACCGGCCCCAGGTGCAACTGCTGCGCGGTAACCACCTGCAAATTCCCGAACAGCGCGTTGGCCGAAGTGTCCGACCCGGTCAGAAACACTCCCAGCCAGCCCAGCAGCGCGCTGAAAAACGGAAAATATCTCCCTGTCGCGGCCAGCGCCAGACCCAGCGTAGCCGTCGCTCCGGAATAGTTCATCACGAAAGCCAGCGCCAGCACCGCCGCGATGGTCAGCTCCGCAAACGCCAGACTCTTCGCCGTTCCGCGAAACACCTGCCCCAAATCGCGAGGACTGAGCCGCAGAAAAAACACCCCGGCAGCCACGGCCGCCAGCAGACACGCCGTCCCCGGCGCGGCCAGCCAATTGAACGTATACGTCGCCGCATACGGCGCCGCATGCGCCACCACCGGCGGCATGCGCTGAACATGGTTCTGCAGCCCCGGCCACCCAAACACGATATTCCACGCGCTCAGCTTGACCTTCACCGCGTCCCATCCCCACAGCAGCACGAAAATCACCAGCAGCCCGTACGGCCCCCACGCGCGCAGAACTTCCCGCAAAGGCCGTCGCGGCGGCGCCTGATCATGCGGCGAATCACCTTCCAGCAGAAACGAATCCCGGGGATGCCACACGCGCAGCAGAATCACCAGCGCCGCTATCGTCGCTAGCGAGCTGAGAATGTCGGTCAGTTGCGCGCCCACGTAATTGGAAATCGCGAATTGCGTCCCCGCAAAAACCACGCCACAGAGCGCCGCCGCGGGCCACACCCCGCGCAGCGCCTTCCATCCGCCCATCACCAGAATCAGATACGCGGGAAGAATCAGCGAAATGGGCGCGCAGATGTGCCCCACCGCCGCGCTCAATTTATCCAGCGGCAAGCCCGTCGTCGCCGCCAGCGTCAGCACCGGCGTGGCAATCGATCCGAACGCCACCGGAGCCGTATTGGCCAGCAGGCACAGCGCCGTCGCATAAAATGGAGAAAATCCCAGCCCCACCATCATCGCCGCGGCCACCGCCACCGGCGTGCCAAATCCCGCCGCGCCTTCGATGAACGCTCCGAAAGCGAAAGCAATCAGCAGCGCCTGCAATCGCCGGTCGCGCGCCAGCCCGCCCACGGAATCCTTCAAAATCTCAAACTGCCCCGCGGCTTCGGTCATGCGAAACAGCAGAATCGCCGTAAAGACCACCCAGCCAATCGGAAACAGTCCAAACGCCGCGCCATACGCCGTCGCGCTGAGCATCGCTCCCAGCGGCATGTGATAAACGCCGACGCCCACGGCCGCGGCGGTACCCAGACCAGCCAGCGCCGCCACCCACGCCGGCCTGCGCCGCAGACCCAGCAAATAGAGCACGACGAACAGCGGCAGCGCCGCCGCCAGCGACGACATCCACAAGCTATGCGCCACCGGCGTGTAGTTCTGCTCCCACATGGGTTCAGCCCCTTTTTCGCTGCTCGCGCCGGCGTTCCTCCGCCCAATCGAGAAAGCGGCCCATCTCCGCACGATAGCGCCACAGAATGCGGAAAAAATCTCCCGCGCTCAAATTCGCCGCGGGCGCGCCCAAATACGTCTCCAGGCGCCAGCGCAGATACGGGCTCTTCCACGGCCGCAGCCGGTAGCCTTGCGCCGTCTTCCAGTAGAATTTCAGCGCGCTCAGCATGGTGTGCTCAGGCGCCCCGCCGCACCCAGATGCGCGAGGTCGCCGGTTTCCCAAGATGAATGGTGTGTCCGGCCGCGCGCAGCGTCATGGTCTCGTCGTATTCCCGCTTGCGCACTTCAATCCGCGTCGCCGGCCGCAATTGCAGCCCGTCCATGAATTCCAGAAATTTTCCATCCTTCTCGTGCACGCACACAATCTCCGCCGATTCCCCGGCCGCCAGATCCGCCAGCAGCACCGCTCCCTGCTTGCGCAGCCGCGCGTACCCGCCGCGCAGCGGCAGCCCGTGTGGGCACGCGGTATGCCCGGAAAAGCGCTTCAGCAGCAAGGCTTCCACCTCGTCGGAAATGGCGTGCTCCATGCGCTCGGCTTCGTCGTGCGCCCGCGCCCAGGACAGCCCGATCACTTCCGTCAGCAGCATCTCCGCCAACTGATGCCGCAGCGCCAGCCGCTCGGCCACCTGCCGGCCCTTGCGCGTCAGATCAATCCGCCCGCTGCGCTCCACGCGCAGAAATCCGTCGCGCGTCATGCGCTTCAGCGCCGCCGTCACCGCCGGCGGCGTCACCTTCAGCTCCTCCGCCAGCCGCGCGCTGATCGGCGTCTGCTCCTCTTCGAGCATCTCCCAGATGGCCTTGAGATAATCTTCCTGCGATACGCTGGTCTTTTCCCGCCGCAATTTCGTCACTCCCCGCGCTCCCGCAGCCGCTTCGCCAGTTCTCCCACCCGCCCCTCGATTTCCTCGAAGATTCTCTGATAGACGGCCGGGTCCGCGCCATAGGGATCTTCCACTTTCCAATCTTCCACCTTTTCCCAGTCGGCAAACAGCATTTCGCGCGACCGCCCGCTCATATTGATCACCAATTCGGCCTCTGCCCACAATTCCTTGCTGATGCCTTTCGAAGAAAGCCCTGCGATCGAATACCCGTTGACTTCCAGTGTTTTTCGCGTGAGCAGCATCACCGCGCCCATCGGCGCCAGCCCCGCGCTTGACGCCTCCATCACGTCCGCGGCATCGCGCCGCGCAATTGCCTCCGCCATCGGACTGCGGCAGGCATTGCCCACGCATAGAAATAGCACTCTCACGGAAATATGCTCCTCGAGATTCCGAAACTTCCGCTCGGGCGACTATATCGAATTTGCAGCAGGATAGATACGCGCACTGCGGGCGATTATTGACGCTGCGCGGCGGCGGTTTCCGCCGCCGCCGGAAAGCCCGCCAATTGAAGAAACCGTTCGTGAACAGAAGTGTCCGCGGTGAGTTCGGGATGAAAACTCGCCGCCAGGATTTTCCCCTGCCGCACCAACACCGGCTTGCCGTCATATTCGGCAAGCACCTCGACTCCCGGCCCGATTCTCTCGAAAACGGGCCCGCGAATAAAAACCATCTCCAGCGGCTCGCTCTTCCATACGCAGTGCCCGCTCACCACCGCGCTCCATATCTGCCGCCCGTAGCCGTTGCGCAAAACCGTCGCGTCCAGCAACCCCAGCGAATCCTGCCGCGGATTCTTCACTTCCTGCGCCAGCAGAATCGCCCCCGCGCACGTCCCGAAGATCGCCCCGCCCGCGGCCGCAAACTCGCGGATGCGCTCCTGCAATCCCTCTTCGCGCAAAAACTGCATCTGCGTCGTGCTCTCCCCGCCCGGCAGAATCAGCCCCGCGCAGCCCTCCACATCTCCCGGCACACGAACGAGCACACTCGCGGCATCCAGCCTCTCCAGCATTGCCGCGTGCGCTTCGTAGTCGCCCTGTACCGCCAATATCCCGATCTTCACTCGTCCCTCGCCGTAATTTTCAAAATCGCCCTTTTCAACCAAGAAATGCGGCGAGCCGTAGGAACAATTTCCGCTCCTCCGCTCGCCGCTCCCTTCAACGCCCATCCCTCTACCAGCCGCGCGTCTGCAGCAGGTCCTTCTCGTCGATCTGCCGGATGTCCAGCCCGCGCATGGCTTCGCCCAACTCCTCGTGCGCTTCCAGGATCGCTTTGGGGTCTTCAAAGTGCGTGTTGGCCTTCACCACCGCCTTCGCGCGCACTTCCGGGTCGCTCGACTTGAAAATGCCGCTACCCACGAACACCGCCTCCGCGCCCAGCCGCCGCACCAGCGCCGCGTCCGCCGGCGTGGCAATCCCGCCCGCCGAAAAATTCGGCACCGGCAATTTCCCTGTCTTGGCCACCTGCCGGATTAAGTCCAGCGGCGCGCCCAGTTCCTTCGCTTCCTTCATCAGTTCGTCCTCGCGCAGCGTCGTCAGCTTGCGCATCTGGCTCACAATCGTGCGCATGTGCCGCACCGCCTCCACCACGTTGCCCGAGCCCGCCTCGCCCTTCGTGCGGATCATCGCCGCGCCTTCGGCGATCCGCCGCAGCGCTTCGCCCAGGTTCCGCGCCCCGCACACAAACGGAATGCGGAAGTCGTGCTTCCAGATGTGATTTTCCTCGTCCGCCGGCGTCAGCACTTCGCTTTCATCTATGAAATCCACTTCCAGCGCCTGCAAAATCTCCGCTTCCGCGAAGTGTCCGATACGCACCTTGGCCATCACCGGAATGCTCACCGCTCCCATGATTTCCCGGATAATCTTGATCGACGCCATGCGCGCCACTCCGCCCTCCTTGCGAATGTCCGAAGGCACCCGCTCCAGCGCCATCACCGCGCACGCCCCGGCCTTCTCCGCGATTACCGCCTGCTTGGCGTCCGTCACGTCCATGATCACGCCGCCCTTGAGCATTTCCGCCAGTCCGACCTTCACCCGCCAGTCGTTGGTCACGTTCTTTTCGCTTCCGTTCGCACCCTTCGTTGTCATGACTTTCTCTCCTCGTGATCTGTAAAATTCAAATCCACAAAGTCTTCTATTCCAGCCCCTCAAAAAAACTATTCCGCTTTCGCTTCCCGCGGCGCCACGATCACGAACCGTCCCCGTCCCCGCGCCAGCACTCCGCCTTCACCGTTGCGAATTTCCGCCACGAGAAACAGGTTGCGCCCTTTCACTTCCTCCTGCCACCCCTCCACGATAATTTCCGCGTCCACCGGCACCGGCTTCAGGAACTTCACATCCAGCTCCGCCGTCACCGCCCGCACTTCGCTGAACTTGCACACTTTCCCCATCACTTCATCCAGCAGCAGCGCAATAATCCCTCCATGCGCCATCCCTCCGCCGCCCTGATACCGCGGCCCCAGCGTGAACCGCCCGCGAATCCTCTGCTGTTGGCTATCTTCGCCGAACGTCAGCCGCATCCCGCCGTCATTTCCCCCGCCGCAGCCGAAGCATAGATTCTCCGCCCTCGGTTCCAGCATCACCAGTTCGCCCACTGTTCCTCCCCTTGCCTCGCTGCCAAACTTTTCCACTCCCTGACAGGTTACCGAAATAGTCCCCTTGGACAGGGGTCGGAGCTTCAGCTCCGACATAAACCCCTTGCCCTCAGTCGGGCTTTAGCCCCTGAGGAATTGTATTCCCCCCGTTTCAGCAACCTGCTAAACACTCCTCACACCAGCGCCACTCGGCTGCGCTCCGCCCGCCGCACTCCGCGCTGTCTCTTGCGCATCTCGATCCGCAGCATTTCTCCCAGAATCTGCACCCCGCGCACAATCTGCTCCGGCTCCACCCCCGCGAATCCCAGCCGCAGCGTATTCGGCTGCGGCGCCTGGGCATAAAAATAACGTCCCGGCGCGAACAGCACCCCCCGCTCCTTCACATGGATGAGCAGTTCATTCGCGTCGAATCCCGCCGGCAGTTCCAGCCACACGCACATCCCGCCCTGCGGCTTTGTCCAGCGCACCCCTTCGGGCATCCGCTTGCGCAGCGCTTCGTCCAGCACCGCCAGCCGCGCCGCATACACCTTGCGCATCCGCGCCAGGTGCCGGGCAAACATTCCCCGCCGCAAAAATTCCGCCAGCGTCGCCTGCGCCAGCTGGTCCGTATGCAGGTCAGTCATCTGCTTCACCAACCGCAGCCGCTCGATCGCCGGCGCCGGCGCCACCATCCATCCTACCCGCAGCCCCGGAAAGGCCACCTTCGCAAAACTGTCAATGTGAATCACCAGATTGTTCCGGTCCAGTTGCTTGAGCGACGGAATCCTCTCCTCGTGCGCGTTCAGCCGCGCATACACGTGATCTTCCACGATGGGCACCTGATGCCGCGCGCACATCTCCAGCAGCTTGCGCCTCGAGGCCAGCGGCATCGACGTCCCCGTGGGATTCTGAAAATCCGGCGTCAGCACCATCAGCTTCACCCGGTTCGCCGCCAGCGTCGCTTCCAGCGACTCCATGTCCAGCCCCAGCGCCGTTCCCGGCTCCGCCTGCGTGCGCATGGGCACCCCCAGGCAATGCGCCCGCGACCCGTTAAAAATCGCCAGCGCCCCCGGATACGTGGGGTTCTCCAGAATTACCGTGTCGCCCGGCCGCACAAACGCCTTGCAGATCAGATCCAGCGACTGCTGGCAACCGTCGGTGATCAGCAGATTCTCGTCCTTGGCGGCAAGTCCCTCCTGACGCAGCATGGCCAGCAGCGCTTCCTTCAGCGGCCCGTAGCCGTCCGACGGCCCCAGCGTCAGCACTTCCCGCGCTTCCCGCCGCAGCACCGCGTTCACGCACACCTGCAAATCCTCAACCGGAAAAAGTTCTTCCGCCGGACGCGCCATCACAAACGAGATGGCATTCTCCGGCGCCGCCGCCGTCAGCCGCGCCAGCGCTTCCTCGCCCCGCTCGTCCGCAAAGAGCAGTTCCCACCGTATCCCTGCATTCCCGTTGAGCACCGGCGGCGCCGGCGGCGTGATCTTCAACCCTTTGCCGTTGCCGCTGATGAATGTCCCGCGCCCCACATGCCCCTGGATCAGCCCTTCCGATTCCAGTTCGGCATAGGCATTGGCTACGGTTGTGCGGTGTACGCCCAGCTGCACCGCCAGCTCGCGGCTCGCCGGTATGCGATCGCCCGTGCGCAAATCGCCCCCATGCACCAGCGCGCGCAATTGGTCCCGCAATTGAATGTAAAGAGGAACGTGACTTTCCGGCTGCAGTTGTAGAGGAAGCATTGTCTCTCCCTTCGAGACAATTTTACACGATATTGGCCCCCATCAAGAGCCAATTTGTCTTTTCCCACCCTGTAGCCGCTCTCTTTAGAGAGCGGGCCTTCCCATCCCTATCCTGTCCCTTCCTACCCCGCCAACCCCCGCAACTTGTACCTCTGAATCTTCCCCGTCGCCGTCTTCGGCAGTTCCCCTACAAAACGTATTTCCCTCGGCGTCTTGTAACTCACCAGCCGCGCCCGCGCATGCCCGCGTATCTCCTCCGCCAGATGCCCGCTGGCCTTCCCCGCATCCCGCAGCACCACGTACGCCAGCGCATACGTCAATCCCTGCGCGTCCCCCGCTGCCACCACCGCCGCTTCCGCCACTTCCGGGTGCCCCAGCAGCGCATTTTCCACCTCCGTCGGCGAAACCCACATCCCCGCCACCTTCAGCATGTCGTCCGCGCGCCCGCAGTAGAAATAATTTCCCCCAGCGTCGCACGTAAATTTGTCTCCCGTAACCACCCATTTCTCCCCACCAAAATCTCCCGCCGCTTCCCGCTTGGCTCGCGCCGTCAGCTCCGCAATTCCCCAATACTCCGCGAACGCGCTCTCCCCGCGCACCCATAGATTGCCGATTTCCCCCGCGCCCACCGCCCGCCCGTCCTCGTCCACAATCCGCGCCTCGTACCCCGGCACCGCCGTCCCGCAGCTTCCCGCCACCGCCTTCCCCGCCCGGCTCGAAAGAAAAACGTGCAGCATCTCCGTCGATCCGATCCCATCCAATATCTCCACGCCAAACCGCTCCCGGAACCGCTCGAAAATTTCCGCGGGAAGACTTTCTCCCGCAGAAACCGCCAGCCGCACCGAGCCAAAGTCCGCAATCCCCTCTTCCTTTTCCGCCGCCGCCAAAATCCCCGCATACACCGAAGGCACTGCAAAAAACACCGTCGGCCTGTGTCTGCGCACCAGCTCCAGTATGTCCTCCACCTTTGTCCGCGCCGGATTCAGCACTACCCGCGCCCCCGCCGCCAGCGGAAACGTCATCCCGTTGCCCATCCCATACGCAAAGAATAGTTTCGAAACCGAAAAAATCACGTCATCCGCGCGCAACCCCAACACTCCCTGCGCATAATTCCGGCTCGTCAGCAGCATGTCCTTATGCTGATGCACCGCCGCCTTCGGCTTCCCCCCGCTCCCCGACGTGTACAGAAAAAACGCGCTGTCCCGCGGCCCCGTATGCTCCGCTTCCAACTCTTCCCCGGCCGCTGCAATCCACTCGCTCCACCGCAAGCACCGCACCCCGCCCGTCTCCGCGCTCTCCTCCCCGGCAAACACGATGGGCATCTGCGCGCGCTGCCCGGAAGCGCTTAAAAATTCCCCCAGCGCCTCCGAATGAATAACCGCCACGCGCGGCTGGCAATCCCCCGCGTAATGCGCATAATCCGCCGCCCGCGCAAACGGATTCACCGGCACCGCCACCGCCCCGATCTTCGCCGCCCCAAAAAACGCCGCAAAAAACTCCACCGAGTCCGGTAGCACAATCAGCACGCGCTCCCCGCGCTGCACTCCCATCGCCCGCAGCGCGTTCCCCGCACGGTTCACCAACTCCGCCAATTCCCCGTAAGTTACCGCCCGTGGCTCTCCCGCGATGGCCACCCGTGCGGGATGCTCGCGCGCAGGCCCATCCACCAAATGCTCCGCAATATTGAACTCTTCGGGAAAATCCATGGCTCAGACACCCCTTCGCCCGGCCATTGTACCCACTTTGGGCAAACAGGCTGCGGAAAAACTCTTCCTTCTCCTGCTTTTGTAGTGGCCGGGCTTTAGCCCGGCTCTTGTTTTCAATCTTTTTTCCGCAACCTGACAATAGGAAGGAATTTTTATCGTGAGCAAGAAACCATCGGGGAATACAACTAATTCACTCTACGTTGCAACCTCACCGCCGCTCTAATAACCCATGCCCGGAGCTAGTCACCAGTCGCAACCCTATTTCGACGCCTGCGATTCCCCCAGCCTCTTCAGCCGGTCCCGCAATCTCCTCTGCAACACCGACGGCGTATTCGGATTGAACGCCACCAGATACCACAGCGGCTGGCTCTTGTCCTTGCTCAGCCACGTCAGCGTCTGCGCGTCCGCGTTGGGATGCCGCGCCACGTTTTCGCGGATCGCTCCATAGGTATGCCGCGCCAGCTTGCTCAGCGTCTTGGCGTTGGCCCGCGGATGCTCGCTGATCAGCCGCAGCAGATAAAAATCCGTCGCCGGCGCCTGCTTCACCAGCTTCTCCAGCATTTCCGGTTTGGCTTCCGCGCTCAGCACCAGCCCGATCTTCTCGTCCCACGCCGTATTGATCAGGTTCAATTCGCGCGTCCGCGCGTGGATCAACTCCTCCAGCAGCCGCCGCTCCTGCTGCTGCCTCCCGATGGCCAGGTCCGAACCTTCCATGGAATCGAGCACGCGTAAGAGGTGTTGCCGTTCTCCAAATACGATTTGCGATGTCCGCACCAGCGGCTCTTTCGCCGCCTCCGAATGCTGCACCAGATCTGAGCGTCTCATGGGTTCCTTGCTCCGCCGCCTGCCAGGCAGCGAATTGGCGCTTGGGCTTCTCTCCCCCGCGGTGGCTCTCTTGCCCACCCTGCTCGCCGGCCTGTCCGGGGGCGCCTGCCTGACACTCAAATTATGTTCCCCGCGCAGGGTACGGTAAAGTTACCCACGCGGGCCTTGTGCTTAGAGTGCAACGTCCCAGTACGCGTACTCGCCCGGGCGCACCTCTCTCAATTTTGTAGAGGCCGGGCTTCAGCCCGGCTCTTTCTCTCCCATACAGCCTCACCCGCCGAAAAAGTGATTTTCGGGTTGCCACAAACGCTCGAACGCCCGGACAATGTTCCTATGACCGCTTTTGACGAACACCGCGAAGAACTCGACCACTACGAACAAATGTTCGGCCCCGAACGCGGCCGCCTCGCCGTCTCCCTCGACCGCCTCACCAACGCCCTCGTCCTCGTCGGCCAGCACGCCGTCTATTGCCACTCCCAGCGCAATCCCGCCCAGCCCGCCCTGGACATCCGCCTCATCAACCAGGAACTGGCCCACGCCAAGGAACTCATCCAATCCGTTATGGAAGAACTGCGCAAACGCCGCGAGGAAATTCAGCAAGCTTGATCTGGCGGTACTTGCACCCCATTTGCCTCCTTCAAAGAACATCCGGCCATCTTGGTGAAGCTGCAAATGCAGCGTGGATGAGTCCAACGTGGGAATAGGCTTGGGGAAAATTGCCCCACATTCTCCGATTTGCAGTTTCATAGTCTTCAGAGAGCAGGCCGAGAGCGGAAAGCGCAGCATGCGAGTGGTCCATGATTTCCTTGGCCTCCGCCTTCCGCCCCAGGTCTGAGAGCGCTTCCACCAGCCAGAAGTTGCAGATGATGAAAGCGACTATCGGGGACCCGAAGCCATCGTCCAAGCGGTAGCGATACAGCCATCCATCCATTGACAACCCATGATGAATCGCGTCAATGGTCTTGTGGAGCCTTTCATCGCCAAGGGGAAGAAAGCGAAGGTATGCCATTTGCAACAGGGACGCGTCAAGATCGCGCCCGCCGAATGATCCTGCGAAACTGTTCATTTCCGCGGACCACGCATTCGCTATAATCTTTTCTCGAATTTGCTCTGCTCCGTGGCGAAACTCCTGCTCCAGATTCGGTGCGTGCACGGATGCCACTCTCGCCATGCGGTCTGCGGCGGCCCAGCACATGAGGCTTGAGAAAGTCTGCGGCTTCCATTCGGTCCGGTATTCCCAAATCCCAGCGTCGGGCTTACCGGCCACGGAAATGGCTTTCCGCGCGAGGCGCTCGATGAGTTTGAGGGTCGCCTTGGAGCGGTCGCCCCTGAAGCGCTCATCGAGAAATACTGGCACTAGGGCGAGAACCATCTCCCCGAAAACGTCGTTTTGCGTATGTGCTCCGGCGGCGTTGCCCACACGCACCGGCCCATTTCCGCCATAGCCCGGCCAGTTTTCAAGAATGCGTTCCTCCGGGGCCCGGCTGCCGTCGATGGCATACAAGGGGGAAAGTTCCATGTCCTGCGCGCCCCCAGCCACATTCATTAAATAGTGAAGAAAGCTCTCAAGTTCATCAAAATGTCCAAGAATTCGGAAAGCCCCCAGAGAATAGTACGCGTCGCGCAGCCAGCAGTAGCGATAATCCCATGTCCGCCCGCTTCCGGGAGCTTCGGGGATCGAAGTGGTCATCGCCGCCACGATTGCGCCCGTATCTTCGAAGCAGTGCAGCTTTAGAGCTAGTCCGGAGCGGATGACCGCAGCTTGGTAGAGCGGCGGTATGTTGCACCCCTTAACCCATCGCTGCCAGTACCGTTGCGTCTCGCTCAGGAAACGCTCCGAAAGACTTCTCAGAGGTTCCTCCACCGGAGCACCCCAGGTCAGAACAAGGTGCCGTCTCTCGGTCAGAGTGAAGGGCTGTCCACACAGAAAGGAAACAGGGATATCACTGGTAAGCCGAAGCTGGCTTTCATAGCCTTCGAACTGGACGTGATTGGATCCATTCTGGCGGATCGGCGCTGCTTTGGACCAGCCGAGGCGCGGTTCACAAACCACTCGCACCCGCGGCGTTCCATCGAGTGGCTCCACGATGCGATAGAGCTGCGTGGGACGGAACATCCGGTCGTGTTGGACAAAACGTGGAGCGAAGTCCAAAACTCGAAAAGAACCGCTGCCGGTTTTAAACGTGGTCTCCAGAATGTTTGTGTTTTCGACGTAGGTCGACTCTCCCGGCCCTCCTTCCGCTGGCCCAATAGAAAACCTTCCTCCATTCTGAGCATCGAGCAATGTGGAAAATACGGGTTCCGAATCGAATCGCGGCAGGCAACACCATACGACTTCACCGCTGCGTCCCACCAGAGCGGAAAACTGGCAATTTCCGATGAGTCCGAGCTCTTCGAGAAGCATGAATCAAGAATAGCAAATTCAGGTTGGTTCAAGAACAGCATTTCGTTACCATTGCTCTGTCATGCGTCAAGCCCTCCGTTTCGTTGTTGGTCTTGTTCTGGGTCTCGCCTTGCTCACTTGGATCACTACTATTCTTGTGCAAAAAACCACGCGCAGGTGGGCCGTGAACGATGTGCACCTCAGAGCGCAACTGGTTGTAAACGGAGCGCGGCAAGTCCTGGCCGATCACTGGCGCAAGGACCAAAGTAATGAGCTGCGTAATACGCTCACTGAAATCGCCCGCGACGACCGCATCATGGCCGTCGCTGCCTGCAACGCCGATACATCCCTGCTGGCCAGCACGAAGGACTTTCCTTCAAAATTCTCCTGCGCCGAACTTTCCGATCATGTGCGCCCTTTCACCGATGCCCCCAAAGACATGTGGTCGGCATGGGATCAGCCGGACTCTCTTCCCGGCGGTTCCGTGCATGTCAGCGCGATCCCTGTTTTCGACGGCGACCGGCCCCTCGGCTTTCTGGTCCTCGTGCACGACCTGAGTTATGCCGAGCATCGCGAGGCTAGAACGCAGCAATTCGTTCTGCTTGCGTTTGGTTTCCTGGCTGTTGCCGCTTCTGCGGTTACTCTGCTTGCCGGACGGCTCTCATGGCGAAGCTGGAGTGATGAGCTCCGCCGGCTGGCGCGCGGCGAGGCACCCAAACAGGCGGAATTCCGGCCGATTCTTCGCGATGTTCGGGAATTGGTCGATCGGCTTATGGTGGAACGGGAAACCGAGATGGAAGGAGGCGCTTGGACTCCGCAGCGGCTCAAGCTGACCCTGAAACGCCATCTGCAAGGCGAAAGAGTCGTCATCGTCGCGAACCGCGAGCCCTATATTCACGAAACGCAGAGAGACGGGAGTATTAAGGTCCTCCATCCTGCGAGCGGACTGGTCACCGCGCTTGAACCGGTCGTGCAAGCGTGCTCCGGTGTTTGGATCGCGCATGGCGGCGGCTCCGCCGACCGGGAAACTGCGGACAAGAATGGCCGCATTCGCGTTCCCCCGGGAGAAGAATCCTACCTTGTCCGGCGCGTCTGGCTGTCCAAGGAGGAGGAACAGGGCTACTACTACGGCTTCTCCAACGAGGGATTGTGGCCCCTCTGCCACATTGCGCATGCGCGCCCCGTCTTTCGGAGCGAGGACTGGCGCTACTATCAGGCAGTGAACCAGAAATTTGCCAATTCCGTGTGTGAAGAAGTAGATTCCGCTGATCCCATCATTCTGGTTCAAGACTACCACTTCGCGCTAGCGCCCCGCTTAATTCGTGAACGATTGCCCCGTGCCACGGTCATCATGTTCTGGCACATTCCCTGGCCGAACTCGGAACGGCTGGGAATCTGCCCGTGGCGAAAAGAACTCCTGGAAGGCATGTTGGGTAGCAGCATTATCGGTTTTCACACCCAGTCCCATTGCAATAATTTCATTGATTCCGTGGACAGATTTCTAGAGGCGCGGATTGACCGGGAGCAGAATGCAGTTGTTCAGGGTGGGCGGTCCACCCTGGTTCGGCCTTATCCCATTTCGCTGGAATGGCCCGTCCATTGGCTCAAGACAGCCCCATCGCCCGAAGCGTGCCGCGCAGGCGTCCTTGCGGAACTTGGACTCAAGCCGGACGCGCTGCTCGGCGTCGGGGTGGACCGGCTCGACTACACCAAGGGAATCGAGGAGCGCTTCCTCGCCGTGGAAAGCCTCCTTGATCGGCATCCCGAATTTCGCGGGCGTTTCACCTTCGTTCAGCTTGCCGCCCCCAGCCGCACGCTGATTGAGCGCTACCACCAGTTGAACGAGAGCGTCGAGCAACTGGCCACCCGCATTAACGAACGATTTGCTAAGGATACCTACCGGCCAATCATTCTCCTGCGGTCCCATCACGAGCCTCCGACTGTCTTCCGTTACTACCGCGCCGCGGACGTGTGCTATGTCTCCAGCCTCCACGACGGAATGAATCTCGTGGCCAAGGAGTTTGTGGCGGCTCGCGATGATGAACATGGCGTACTCGTGCTGAGCCAGTTCACCGGGGCTGCTCGTGAGCTTACGGAAGCTTTGATTGTCAATCCCTACGACATCGAAGAGGCCAGTTCGGCGCTGGCCACGGCCCTGAATATGTCCCCCGATGAGCAACGCGAGCGCTTGCGTTCGATGCGCGTGTTCCTCGCGGAATTCAACGTCTATCGCTGGGCAGGACGCATGCTCGTCGATGCGGCGCGGCTGCGCCGCCGGGAGCGGCTGACTGGCCGCCTTGCCGTACACCTGGTGGAAAGCTCTTCCTCCTGATGCAGTACATCCTTTCATCGCAACATCGGCAAGTACTCGGGACGTTTGCATCGTCGAACACGCTCGTGGCTCTTGACTTCGACGGCACGCTCGCTCCGATCGTCCGCGATCGCAAACGGGCGGCGATCCCGCAATCCACTAGGAACCTTCTTACAATCCTCGCAAAGCTCTATCCCTGCGTGGTCATCTCCGGCCGGTCGCGCAAAGACGTGCGGCGCCGGCTAGGGGGAATCAAAATCAAGGAAATCGTCGGAAACCACGGCATAGAACCCTGGAGCGCCAGCCAAGCCATGGAAATCGCTGTACGACGCTGGGTTCCATTGCTCCAGGACAAGCTGCGGCAGCTTCGCCATGCCGCAATCGAAAACAAGAGATTCTCCGTGGCCATTCACTACCGCGACGAGCCCCGCAAGCAACAGGTGCGCGCTGCGATTGCAGCCGCAGCCCGCGAATTGGGCGCGGTGCGTCTTGTCGGCGGCAAGCAAGTCCTCAACATCCTTCCCGCCGGGGCGCCGCACAAGGGCCTCGCCCTCGAACGGGCGCTGCTCAAACTGCGCTGCACCAAGGCCATTTACATCGGCGATGATGATACCGATGAAGACGTCTTCGCGCTTCCCAGTCGCGGGCGTTTCCTGACTATCCGTGTGGGAAGAAGTCGCGGCTCGCTCGCCAGGTATTACATTCGAAGTCAGGGCGAAATCGACCGCCTGATTCGCCGGCTTGTCGAACTGCGTTCTGCTTCGGCCGGGCTTGCTTCCCGTTAAGCTTTGCCGGTTTGCCGTCTCAGCCCAGCCGCAGTTTCCCCTGTAAAAACGGATTCCCCTCCCGCTCCGCCCCAATGCTCGTCGCCTCTCCATGCCCCGGATACACCACCGTCTCCTCCGGCAGCGCCAGCAATTTTCCCCGCAGCGACCGCATAATCTCCTCGAACGACCCGCCCCACAAATCCGTCCGCCCAATGCTTCCCGCGAACAGCGTATCTCCCGCAAATAGATGCGGCACTTTCAAGATAATCTTCCCCGCCTCCCGCGGCAGGTACAAACACACGCTCCCCGGCGTATGCCCCGGCGTATGCAACACCTGCGCCTCGAACGGCCCCCAATGCAGCGCGTCCCCCTCCTTCAAAAGCTGGTGCACTTCGCTCAACTCCGGCGGCTTCATCCCGATAAACGCCGCCTGCATCTCCATCGCCTGATACAGTTCCAGATCCCCGTGATGCATCATCACCGGCGCCCCGGTCAGCTCGTGCAGCTTCTTCAGCCCGCCCACGTGGTCAATGTGCGCATGCGTGCTCACAATCGCCTTCACGTGCAGCTTGTGCCGCGCCAAAATCTCCGCAATCCGCGCCACGTCGTCCCCGGGATCCAGCACCAGCGCCTCCCGCGTCACGGGATCGCCGATAATCGAGCAGTTGCACTGCAACCACCCCACCGGAATCACCTCGTGAATCAATTCCCCGCCCGAAGCATGCACCAATGTTTTCTCCCCGCTCATGCGCGAAAGTATAACATTGCCCCGCGCCCTCGCTCCGACGGGCAATCCTATTCGGAATGCTAGTTCCCCACCATGTAAGGCCGCGGGCAGTGTTTTCGTTATCGTGGGAGGCAAATCTCGAATTTACAGAACATTGGTGGCTTGCGTTCCGCGGCACCTTATTGAAAGATCGGTCCTGGGTAAGATTGGCCTTAATTCTGAGTCGGGGGCAGGTGCAACTGACGCGGCTGGAAATCGGAATGCGCCTGTGTAAGCCTTGGAGAAGGCAGCGGAGTTGGACTCATCCCCCGAATGTACTAGCGATAGAAAAAAATGCAGAATCGACCCTACATTCGATTCCATCTTCCTTTACTTCCAATACTGTCCAAGCCCTTTCTTCCAGAACGAACCGATCTCCAACCACGAGAGACCTGCGTCGACAAAAACGGATTCCGGTAAACCTTGAACTTTTGTTGGCAAGTTCACTAGGCATTCTCCTTCTCGGCCATTTTTACATTTAGCCAGGAATTGTTTCGCAGACACCAGCCAAAGTACCGCATCGGCCTGTGCCTATCGCAGCGGTCTTGCCCAGACCAACAGCGATTTTGACTGTCGCAAACATCTCTTGTTCATCGGATTCGCATCATCCACACTCATCGAAGCGCAGGGGGCAGAAATCATTTGCAGGCGATGCTTGGATTGTCTGCCGCGAGTTTCAGGCAGTCGGAGTGCTGTTTTGCCAGTTTAGTGCGTCTCGCTACATCACCCAAACTCTCATCACCTTGAATAACCACAAGTTGGGGAGTTTGATTCGCAGCGGGAGCAGGAGTAGCTGAGGCAGTTTGCAATACTGGCTGGCCGTTAACCGGCTGTGGCTGAGCCTGCGACTGAACTTGCATTTGGGGTTGCGTCTGGGGAGTGATTGCGGCAACCGGTGCAGGAACATCCACACAAGAGGCTCTGGCATCCTTGATCGCAGCTGCCTCGCCCGCTTTATCATTCTTGCGGACGACAACGACATGTATCCCTCTTTTTTGTATCTTAATAACCTCATCCCCTTTGTACTTCATTTTCACATCAGAGGGAGGGAGATTGATTGAATCGCGGTATTCGTAACGCCCGCCGCTGGCAATCGCACCCGCAGCCAGACCGATGCCGCCCGTGAAGACGCCCAAGAGAATTGCGTTCCTGGCACGATGGCCTTCCGCGCTGGTGACAATAAGACAGGGTGCTAGCGGAGGCGGTGCTGCCGGAGTTTGCGCAAATACTTCCAAGCCCAACAATAGGGCAACGGCTTGTGATGCGACAATTCGTGCGATGATTTTCATTTTCACTCCTTTAAACAAATTGTTTCATTTACTCTCCATGTTTCCATTGTCGGAGGGGCCTAACCATAATACTCGGGTACTTAATTTTCATTCTTATACTTAACATACAACAGCAGCTGACCAGAGACCGCTGGAAAGAGAGGGCCTGTTCGACGCAATAAAATGACCGGGCGGCCCGGACGCGGAGTGGGAAAATAACTTGGGGTGCCCCATTTGCCGTTTTTGCATGTGGGGTCTTTGAAGTTGCCTGGGTTTCGTGTGAATTGGTCGAACTCCCTCTGACTGAAAGCTCGCGACATTTATTGCAAATGCAGGCCACATGCGCAGCCATGGTCTCTGTTAAGATTTCTTAGTGGAATCCCCCATGCCCCAAGCCGCTCCCCAAGTCGCGATCGAAACCCCGCTCGCCGCTCGGCACCGTGCGCACGGCGCCGCAATGGGCACCTGGTTCTCCTCCTCCCTCCCCGACCACTTCACCGACTGGCTCTCCGAATATTCTTTCCTCCGCAACTCCGCCGCCCTCCTCGATAAGAATTACCGCGCCGTCCTCTCCTTCACCGGCGCCGACCGCGTCCGCTACCTCAATGCCCTGCTCACCAACAATGTCCGCGACCTCCAACCCGGCCAGGGCATCGCCTCGCTCCTCCTCAATCCCCTGGGCCACATCCTCGCCGAAATCAAAACGCTAGCCCTCCCCGACCGCATCCTCGCCCTCTCTCACGCCGTAGTCCGCGAACAACTCCTCGCCACCTTCGAAAAATTCATCATCATGGACGACGTCACCCTCGCCGACGAAACCACCGCCTACGCCTCCTTTGAAATCGCCGGCCCCCGCGCCGCCGAAATCATCCGCGAACTCACCGCCTGCGACATCGCCGCCCTCCCCGATCTCGCCCACGTAGAAATCCCTCCCGCCAAACTTCCCTTCCCCTGCCGCCTCCTGCGCCGTTCCAACGCCGCCCTCCCCTCCGCCGAATTCCTCGTCCCCCGCGAACACGCCGAATCCTGCTGGCTCTCCCTCGAAAAAGCCGTCCGTGCTCACGGCGGCGGCCCCGCAGGCTACACCGCCCTCAATGCCTTGCGCCTCGAACAGGGCGTTCCTTGGTTCAGCTACGACTTCGGCGAAAAGCAAATCCCCCACGAAGCCGGTTTGCAGGACACCCACATCAGCTATTCGAAAGGCTGCTACACCGGCCAGGAAATCGTCGAGCGCGTTCGTTCCCGCGGTCAGGTCAACCGCCTCCGCGTGGGCCTGCGCTTCTCCGTCGCTGCTCCGCCACCCCCCGGCACGCCGCTCTCCGTCTCCGGCAAGGAGACGGGCCACGTCACCAGCGCCGCGTTTTCTCCCCTGGCCAACTGCATCATCGGCATGGGTTATCTTCGCCGCGAACACAGCACTCCCGGCGCCCTCCTCGATTGCGCAGGCCACCCCGCCGAAGTGATCGCCCTGCCCCTGCCCTCTCCGGCCCAGCCGTGATTGCCGGGGCATTTTCTCCGCAACCGTGCTATTCTTAGGGTGCGCTTGTACGAAGTTCGATGACCTCTCCACCAACCGGGTCGTGGTAAGCGGCCTGCCCCTGTTGACTTCATCCACCCTTCATCGGCGCAACACGGTGTTTTTGTATTTCGCGGGCGTTTGCACGATTTGGCACTGGCACGGCAGTGAAATAAGGAGCAGCACATGAAGAATCTGTTTGTAGGCAACATGAGCTTTCAGACCTCGGAAGCCGAATTGCGCGCGCTGTTCGAACCCTTCGGCCAGATCACCCGCGTGCACATTGCCATGGACCGCGAAACAGGCCGCGCCCGCGGCTTTGCCTTCGTCGAAATGAATAACGACGACGAAGCCGCCAAAGCCATCGCCGGTCTCGACGGCAAGGAAGTCGGCGGCCGCAACCTCAAGGTCAACGAAGCGCGTCCCAAGGGCGAAGGCGGCGGCAGTGGCCGCGGCCCCGGTGGCCCGCGCGGCTACGGCGACAAAGGCGGCGGAGGCGGCCGTGGCGGCCGCAACAGCAAGTTTTCGAATGAAGATTACCGGGAATCGGCCAGACAGCCGCGCGAACCGCGCTGGTAAACCCTAGCAACGCCTTTCCCGCTCGCGGCAAGCTCAGCGAACCAACGCGCCGCCCAGGAGAATAATATGGCTACAAAATCGAAAGCGACATTTCAGAAACGCCAGAAGGAAATGAAGCGCCAGGAAAAGCAGCGCATGAAGGTCGAGCGCCGCGCGCAGAAAAAACTAATGGACAAGGATAAAACCGGTTCCGGTCCGCCAATCGAAGCCCTGGAAATCGAGGACTTCGGCGAACGCGACATGCCCGATGAAATTGTAGGGTAGCGAACTTTCGAAAACAAAAACGCCGCGAAGGGCTCTTGCCCCCGCGGCGTTTTCTTTTTCCGGCGGCCTCGCTGCGTTCTATTAGAATTCGCGCTTCGGCGCAGCCTGCTCCGGCCCCACGCGGCCCGTGGCCATTTCCGCCTTGTAATAATTTTCGCCCTTCATCGGGCATCCCGCCAGGCGCCGCAGCATGGCCAGTTGCCCCACGTGATTCAAGGCGTCCGCCACCGGCCCCTGAAAAATCCCTGCGCGATGGATAGCGCCCAATCGAACAGATCCCCAATGTGCGCGAGAATTTTCGCCGGAGTCCGCGCCGCGCCGCCCGCCGCGGATTCCGCGAACGAATCCGGCGCGCCGCGCAGCGCTTTTCCGCCGCGGTAGGCGACCGTGGCCAGTGTATGCCGCAGCAGTTCGCGGGCGGGATCGGGAATGGCGTTCATGGCAGTAAATTAAGCGATGTTGAGGGCGCGCTTGAAAGAGCCGCGTTCGCTATCGATTTTCTTCTGCAGTTGCATAATGGCGTAAAGCAGCGCTTCCGGGCGCGGCGGGCAGCCGGGAACGTACACATCCACCGGAAGAACCTGGTTGCAGCCCTGCACGATGGCGTAGTTATTGAAGACGCCGCCGGAGGTGGCGCAGGCGCCCATGGAAATCACCCACTTGGGTTCGGGCATCTGGCTATAGAGCTGGCGCACGATGGGAGCCATTTTCTGCGAGAGCCGCCCGGCAACGATCATCAGGTCGGCCTGGCGCGGCGAGGGACGAAAAACTTCCGCGCCGAAGCGCGCCACGTCGAAGCGCGAAGCGGCCATGGACATCATTTCGATGGCGCAGCAGGCCAGGCCGAAGCCCAGGGGCCAGACGGAGCTTCTCCGCGCCCAGTTCACGACCTTGTCGAGCTGCGTGAAGATGATGCCTTCGTCCTGCAGGAGATTGCCGAAATCTTCCGGCTTGGTCAGCGTGACGTGTTTTCCCAGCGATACGCTCATCGGATCCTCGGTACCTCGTCTGCTCCAATTCTCGCACAGGGTGGCATATCGCGCCAACTGCCGCTGCGAGGACAATCTTGCTAAACCGACAAAACCACTTTCCCAAACTGCTTCCCTGCTTCGAGATAGGCATGGGCCGCGGAACATTCGGCCAGGGGCATCACTTTGTCCACGACGGGCTTTAGGCGGCCTTGGGCGACCAGTTTCAGGACCGTGTGCAGTTCGGTTTTTGTGCCCATGTACGACCCGAGCAGAGAAAGCTGCTTGGCGAAGAGGAAGCGCAGGTCCACTTTGGCGTCGAAGCCGGTGGTGCTGCCGCATGTGACCAGGCGCCCGCCGACGGCCAGGCTGTTAAAACTGTCTTCCCAGGTGGCCGTGCCAACGTGCTCAAAGACCACGTCCACGCCGCGCTTGGCGGTGAGGCGGCGAACTTCGGCGGCGATTTTTTGGGTGTGGTGGTTGATGACTTCGTCGGCGCCCAGTTCCTTCGCTCTGGCGAGTTTTTCGTCGGTGCCGGCGGTGGCGATGACGCGCGCGCCGAAGAATTTGGCGATCTGGATGGCCGCGCTGCCCACGCCGCTGCCCGCGCCGAGGACGAGCACCTGTTCGCCGGGCTGGAGTTGCGCGCGGGCGACGAGCATGTGCCAGGCAGTTTGAAAAACGAGCGGGACGGCGGCAGCTTGCTCGAAGGAAAGATTTTCGGGATAGGGGAGGCAGTTGACTTCGGGGCAGCGGACGAATTCGGCGCAGCCGCCGTCAATCATGTAGCCGAGATTGGTGAATTCGCGGCACTTGTTGTCATTGCCGGAAAGGCAAGCGAGACATTTACCACAGGTGACGCCCGGGGCCAGCAACACTTTCTGGCCGGGCTTTACGCTCTTAACGCCTTCCCCGACGCTGGCGATCTCTCCGGCGATGTCGCTGCCGGGAATATGCGGCATGGGAAAGGCCAGACCGGGGAGCCCGCGGCGAACCCACAGGTCGAGGTGGTTCAGCGCGCAGGCGCGCACACGCACGACAATTTCGCCGGCGCGGGCGACGGGGTCGGCGGCATCCATGTACTTCAGGACTTCCGGCCCGCCGTGCTCGCGCATCACAATCGCTTTCATGGGTGCACCTCAATGAAAATTTGTTTTTTCACGGTAGCACCGGCTTGCGGGAGTGTCCAGTCGCGTGACTTGCGTGCTGGGAAAACGCAGTTCGGCAGGTGGCAAAGAGTCTGGGCGGCGGAAAACTTCAAGTAACACTTTAGATTGCCTTTTGGCCCATTGATTGAAGGAGAGTTGTAAATCGCCCCTGTTCTTGGAAGAGCGTAAAGAGTGCGGTTTGAGTCTGCGAGGTGAAGTGGCTCGAAACGAAGTGTCCTGCGCGGCCACAGGAGCCGCCGCTGGTCGCCCACAGATAGCTTCCGGATTTCAGTCTTGAGGGCGAGGCAAGAGCGGAGTATACCTCTGCTATGGCCTCTGCCGGCGGAATGAGACGAGCGTGCCTGCTCTTTATGGCGTCGCCGCGCGCCGCTAGCAAATGAAGACCAGCTGGGAGAAACGGGAGGAACAACACATGTGGATCGCAGAGGAACGTTTTAGAGTGACGGCATTGCGCCAGCACGGCTGGTGGAGAGGCAAAGTGCTGGGCGCGTCCTTGTTGTTCCTGCTCGCCGGCGGCGGGGTGGCCGCATCCGCGGCGGACACGCCCGATCCGCAGTCGGAGATCGGCGGGCTCAAGTCCAAGTTTGTGGACGTCCAGGGCGTCCGGGCGCGCTACTACGAAGCCGGTTCGGGCGAACCCATGGTGATGATCCATGGCGGATTCACAGCGGGCTCCTCGACTGCCAATGTTTTTTCACGGAACATTCCCGGCCTCGCCAAACACTTCCATGTCTACGCCGTGGACCGGCAAGGCAGCGGCATGTCCGGCAATCCCCTGAATGACAGCGATTTCAATTACCAGGGCGACGTCAAATTCATTTACAACTTCATCCAAACGCTGAACCTCGGACAGGTCCACCTGGTAGGCCACTCCGCCGGAGGCGGGATCGCGTTTTACCTGGCGATTCAGCATCCGGAAATCGTGAAGACGCTTACCATCCTGGCCATCGGCCCGGAGAATCCGCCGCAGGGCCCGAGCAAGCTGGTCAACATGCTGAAGAAGTGTCCCGATCAGTCGCAGTACGAAGGATTGCGTTGCCGGGTGTATGAGCTGGCTTGGCTGCCGACCACCTTCGAGGACGAGTACTGGAGAGCGGACCGCTACATGGCGAATCTGCCGAAGTCGAAGGAAGCCCAGGCAAAGCTGGCCGCCGGCGCAGGCGAACCCCTGCGCGCGAAGGAGTTCCCCGCCTTCCGGCAGCAGATGCTGGATCGTGTGGAAAAAGAAGGCATGCTACAGATGCCCGTGCTGCTGGTGGCCGGGAAAAACGACGTGCTCGATTGGGGCGAAAACGACGCGACGGCGAAACTTGCCGGCGAGTTGGCCTTGTTCGACGTGATCGCCGCAAAGAACACGAAGGTGCAGATGATCGTCTTCAACAACAGCGGACACTTCATGTACCGCGAGCACCCCGAGCAGTTCAACGCGCAGTTGGTCACCTGGATCGCCTACTGGGCGCACAAGCCGACCGCGCCACCCCAGGGCGATTTCCAACTGCCTAAATAGCGAGTGAGCAGGCGAACCGCCAATTGACCGCGAGGCCGAATGGCCCATTCACGGATAAGGAAGGTTTGCCGAGAGCATCCGTGGCACAACCCTCACGATTGCGGCGTGAACTTGAGCGTGCCGCCACCACGGAGGAGAATGGCAGCCTGCGCCGCTATCGAATTCACGATTGATTCAGCGCTGGGGCGGTCCCGGAGCAAACCCACAGCCTCTCCGCAAACAACTGCGACCATATCCAAATCGTTCTGCGCTCGTGCCTGGGCGTATTTCGCAGACAACTTGCCGAACGCGCGGAACGCCTCTGCTTCCCGGTCACTCCATTCGTCGGTCAGCTTGTTCTTCAGGCAGCGAAAGGAGTATTCCCGTGGCCAAGGAACACCGCGCAACGCATCCAGCGTTTTCATGCGAATGGTCGAATCGCCTGTCTTGCCGATGGCCTTGTCCGTGTGAGCCTTGGGGGTGAGCGCTTCCGCCGAGGCCCAAAGGCGTGTGCCGACTACCACTCCGTCCGCACCCAGCATCAGGGCTGCGGCCAATCCTCTCCCGTCCGCTACGCCCCCGGCGGCAATCAGTAGAGTACCGGGCGAACGCCGCTTCAAGTAATCGGCAGCTTCTGGCACAAACGGAAACGTTGAACGAGTCGCTCCGTGTCCCCCTGCTTCGCTGCCCTGCACCACAATGGCCGCGGCACCAGCCTCAAGAGCGATGTCTATTTGCGACAAGAACTGCACCTGGCAGATGAGCGCGGCGCCCGCGTCACGGACCTCTGCCGCAAACGGGCGAGGGTCGCCAAAGGAGAGGAAAACGCAGCTTGGGGAGTGTTGCAGGGCTTTCGTCAGCATCTTTGGCGCACGCTCCAGAGCCCAGGTAATGAATCCAACGCCGAATTTGCCGGGTTTCGCCCGAGTCAGTTCAGTTTCCAAATCAGGTTCTCCGCCTACCGTTCCTGCATAGCCCCCACCAACGATTCCCAGCCCACCCGCGCGAGAAACCGAGGCCGCGAGCGCTCCGCCGGTGACATAGGCCATGGGCGCACAGATGATCGGGTGCTGAATGCCAAAGCGCTCCGTGAGACGTGTGCTAATCATCGCTTCCTCCGAACGGATCGCTTGGTGGTTGCGATCGTGTTGCTCGTCGCCGGGGTGGGCAAGATTGTGCGTTGCTGCTGCACCCACAGCGCTTACCGCAGTGGTCAAAAAGCCCCGTCGGGTCGCATCCATAAGACACCCCTTCCCCCTCTTCTCTGAGGGCCACGGCAATTGTGCAGCCGGTCAGAAAAAGGGATTCCCGCGAGATAGCCCTTCTTATATTTGCTCCTGTTTGGTGGTGTCAAGCTATCTGCCAAATCTGCAGCAGTTGCTGATCACGCGGCTGTAGAAAGGATGAAAGCGGATGAGCCCAGCCTCAAGAATCGAGGCTGGAGCACCCCTGTCGGGGAAAGAAAAAGCCGCATCCTTCACGGAAGACGTGAAGGATGCGGCGCCCCGGATGGAGCGGGGAGTGGAATGGGGCTACTTGGTGTCGGCGGTGGGGCCGTAGATGCCGGGAACTTTGGCGCCCATGGGACGGAGGTACGTGCTGAGCTGACCGCGGTGGTGGACGGAATGCTTGAGGGCCAAGGCGAGGAAATTGACCGCGGGAGCCTGGACCATGCCGAAGAGGTCGATGATGGCGGTCAGTTTTTCGCCGGAAAGGGCGCGAACGCGGTCGAGAGCGGCGGGGACTTTGGCTTTGTACTGGGCGATGGCGCCGGCGGGATTCATGATGCCGCAAGCGTCGGAATCGTCGGGCAGAGCAGAAAACTGGCCATTGGCGACGCAGTTGAGGATCCATTCGTCTTCGAGGACGATGTGGCGGACGAGGGCCAGGGCGTTTTTGGATTTGGCGTCGGGAGTGTAGTTGAGATGGGTGGTGGGAACGGCTTCGATCACGCGCAGAGTCGTCTGCATTTCATTCTGGAAATCGGCGATGAGGAAATCGGCGATGGTTTTGGCTGCTTTGGAGTCCATGGAAGGCTCGCTTTCTTGGGTTGATTTGGCTACTGGCTGGCGGAGTATACCAGTTGAGCCGGGGCGTTGGAAATATGGGGCGGGGGGAAGTTGAAAGGAAGATGGGGGATGCTGGTTTTCCGGCCGGGATACTTGGTTATGGAGAAAAAGAGCAAGATGCCACCTCCCGACCGAGTCAGGATAATTTCCAGGTGGCGCTACATAAGAAGGAGGCGGAGCGGTTGACTTGAGTGGGGTGGTGGCCTAGTATGCGCAACGGACAAGGCTGAGACGGCGGGAGATGCTAGATGGAGAATTGGGAATATATACAGTCGGATGCGGCGGAGGAGTTGCTGCAGCTGCATCATTTTTCGATTGTGAAAAAGCAGGCGGGGGGCAGCGTGACATTCGGGATTACCGTGAAAGAGTTTGCGGTGCCTCCGCCGGGGCAACGCATGCGCTTTTATGCGGAGGCGGACAAGGCCGTGAACCAGAAGACGGCCGCGTTCGTGCCGTGCGGATGGGGGACGGCAATGTATCTTGCGCTGGGGGATTGCGTGCGGATGATCCGGGAATTTCCCTACGAGGGCGAGGAGCAAGCGGGCTCGTGATCATCCAATTCACAAAGCGGAGTTTACAGCCGGGCATCACGGTGTTCGAGATTATCGGGAGCATCAATGCCGGGCCGGAATGCGCCAAGCTGGAACGGGAAGTGGTTGCAAAGATCGCGGCAGGCGAAACGCGGGTGATTTTTGACATGGCTGGAGTGACGCATGCGGACAGCGCAGCGATTGGGGCGCTGGTGAAATGCCTGACGAAGCTGAAGAAGGCGGGCGGGGCGCTGCGGATTGCGTCGGCGCAACCTATGATCGCGTATAGCTTACAGTTGACGAAGGTGGATAAGTTGATCGAGATGTTTGCCAGCGTGGATGAGGCCGCCAGCGGATTTGGCGGGCCGGGCCACAGCGCCGCGCCATAGGCCCGATTTCCCTCCCCCGAAGACGAAGCAAGGGCCGCGTTTACCGGCGAACCGAGTCCGCAAGGAAAGGCTTGCCGGGGGGTGGAGGAATCGTGCTAGTATTTCGTTGCGTTCGCAACGACCTATCGCAGGAAAAGGGGTACTGACAACCATGAGCCGCCAAAACCTGGAAGACCTTCTGAAGAGCGCCGGGAACCCGGTGCAGATGCTGCGCAATTCGCAGATCGGAGCCTACGTGTATCCGGTGGTGCCATCGGAATTCACCAACTGGCGCGATGAACAGCGCGGCTGGCGGGAGACGTGCGTGCTCTTTGATCAGTCGCATCACATGGTGGAGCAGTACGTGGAAGGGCCGGACGCGCTGAAGCTGTTCGAGCATCTCGCCACGAACAGCTTTGCGAAGTTTCCGGTGAACCGCGCCAAGCAATTCGCGCCGTGCAGCTACGACGGGCACATCATCGGCGACGGGATTTTGTTTCACCTGGCGGAGAACAAGTTGAGCTTCGTGGGGCGCGCGCCGACGGCCAACTGGATTCAGTTTCATGCGGAGACCGGTGGATTCAAGGTCACCACGTCGAAGGATGACCGTTCGCCTTCGCGGCCGGGCGGCAAGCCCGTGGTCCGCAACAATTACCGCTTCCAGATTCAGGGGCCGAACGCGCAGAAGCTGATCGAGAAGCTGAACGGCGGGCCCATTGCCGACATCAAGTTTTTCAACATGGACGAGATCAACATCGGCGGGAGAAAAGTGCGCGCGCTGCGTCATGGAATGGCCGGAGCGCCGGGGCTGGAGATCTGGGGGCCCTACGCGCAGTACGAAGAGATCCGGGAAATCATCGCGGAAGCAGGGAAAGAGTTTGGGCTGCGGCAGGTGGGCAGCCGGGCCTACGCGACGAACACTTTGGAATCGGGATGGATTCCCTCCCCTCTTCCGGCGGTGTATACCGGCGAAAAGATGAAAGCCTACCGGCAGTGGCTGCCGGCGGCGAGCTACGAAGGAACAGGCTCGCTGGGCGGGAGCTTCGTTTCCGAACACATCGAAGACTATTACATGACGCCGTATGAACTGGGCTATGGGCCGTTCGTGAAATTCGACCACGACTTTATCGGGCGGGAGGCGCTCGAGAAGATGGCCGCGAAGCCGCAGCGCAGAAAAGTGACCTTCGCCTGGAACGCGGAAGACGTGAGCAAGGTGTTCCGGTCGCTGCTGGAACCGGGCAAGGAAAATTACAAGTACATTGACCTGCCGCTTTCGAATTACACCTCGGCGACGTACGACAAGGTGATGAACGCGGGAAAAACGGTGGGGCTATCGATGTTCAGCGGGTACAGCTACAACGAGCGGTCCATGCTGTCGCTGGGCGTGGTGGACCCGGACATCGAGATCGGCAACGAAGTGACGCTGGTGTGGGGTGAAGAAGGCGGCGGCACGCAGAAGACGACGGTCGAGCGGCACAAGCAGACCGAGATCCGCGCGATCGTCAGCCCGGTGCCGTATTCGGAAGTGGCGCGGAAGTCCTACGCAGCGGGATGGAGGACGGGACAGAAGTAAGCAACAGCCGCGAATGGAACAAAAAGAAACCCCGCTTCTTCTTTCTAAGAAGCGGGGTTTTTCGTTTGCGGCGTGCGGCCGCGCACGGAAATGCGGAAGAGTGCGCGCGAACTGGTTACTTTCCCGCTTTTTTCGTAGGTCTGGCGAATTTTCGCAGGTAGACGACCAAGCCGGAAATCTGTTCGGCGTTCAAGCCGCGCTCGATGAAGCCGTGGGGATATTCTTTGTGGCCCACGCCGTAGGCGATGGTCTTGAAAAGTTCTTCATCGGTGAGTTTCTGCACAGCGTCGGAGCGTAGGTCCGCCGGTTTGATTTTGAGGCCTGCGTGACCCTTGCCGTCTCCGCTCACTCCGTGGCAGGGCGAACATTTGGCATTGAAGAGCGCTTGCGCGTCGTCGGCAGCGCGAACAGGCAAGAGAATCACCAGGAGCAATCCGCAAGCGGCAAACAGTTTCCACATCATGGCCTCCGTCCATTCCCTGAGCGGAACAGCAGACCCGGGATGGGCAATTTACTTTTTGCGATCACGGTTTGCGCATCCGCCGTGCCACCACGCAGCGCGGCATTTTCGTCCGGTGGTTACAGTTGCAGCATAAAACCCGGACGCCGCTGGAGCGGATTCTAGCACCGGGTGGCCCGATTGGGGGCGATTTTGTTGCCGCTTGCTCCATTGATTCTGTGCGGATAGACTCGGCGGACTTATGGACAGGACGGCGGTGAATTCCGGCGAAGACAGTTCCTTGTCCGGGCAGCGTTCGCTGCGCGGGTTCTGGATGCTGACGATCACCCAGTTTCAAGGGGCGTTCAGCGACAACGCTCTGCGCTGGCTGATCGGGTTCCTGGTGCTGCAGGCGGGCTTGCCGCGGGAGCGGCGGGATTTTCTGTTCGTGCTGGTGGTGCCGCTGCTGTTTTCGCTGCCCTTTATTTTCTTTTCGATTCCGGGAGGATATTTCGCGGACCGGCACAGCAAGCGCACGATCACGGTACGGACGAAATTTCTGGAACTGGGGATCATGGGTTATGCGGCGTGGGCGCTGGCCGGCGGGCATCTGATCTACGCGGGAGTGGCGCTGTTCCTGGTGTGTTCGCAGGCGGCGATTTTTGGACCAACCAAGTATGGATTGCTGCCGGAGCTGCTGCCGCTGCGCCGGCTTTCCTGGGGCAACGGCATCATCGAGCTGACCACGTTTCTTGCGGCGATATTGGGAACACTGGCGGGCGGACTGCTGGCGCATCATTTTGCGGGGCGGCAGTTGTATTCGGGGATGCTGCTGATCGCGCTGTCCGTGGCGGGAATTGCCAGCAGCCTGGGGATACCGCGGCTGCGCGCGGCGGACCCCTACCGGGAATTTTCGTGGAACTGGGCGGGGAACCTGTTGCGGGTGGTGCGGGCGATGGGGCGGGACCGCTTTCTGATCACGGCGGTGACGGCCAACACGTTTTTCTGGTTTCTGGCTTCCCTGCTGCTGCTGAATATCGTCCTGTTCAGCACGGACGTGCTGCGCGTGGACGAGGTGCACAGCAGCTACCTGCTGGCGGGCTTGAGTTTGGGGATCGGCGTGGGGAGCTTCGCGGCGGGCTATGCGGCCAGGGAGAGGATCGCGCACGGGATGATTCTGCCAGCGATGATGGCGATCAGCGGGTTGTCGCTGCTCCTGGCGTGGCCGGGGCTGGGATTCGCGGCGGTGCTGTGGCTGCTGGTGGCGCTGGGCGTCAGCGCGGGCTTTTTCGCGGTGCCGGTGAATGCGCTGATTCAGGCGCGGCCGGCGCGGGAAGAAAAAGGGCGCATGATCGCGGCGGCGAATCTGCTGTCGTTCGTGGGCATCGCCCTGCAGCCGGTGGCGCAGTACGGGATGCTTCGGCTGGGACATCCGGCCCCGGGGCATGTGTTTGTGATTGCGGCGGGGATTACGGTGGTGATGGCCGGGGTGCTTTGGGGTATGTTGCCGGAACTGGGAAGGTAAGAGTTTTCAGTCGTCAGTTTTCAGTTAAGAGCATTCCTGTTTCGGCCAGAAGTTGGGCAAAGCGCTAGAAGAGCCCCAGTTTGATGCGCAGGAATTTCTTGGGGTTCTGGCGGATGTCGCCGACGAGGAGTCGGAGGTCGCCGGTGAGGCCGGAGAGGTTGTCATAGAGTTTGGGGTCGCTGAACATTTTGCCGGCGGTGGTGGTGTTGTCGTTGAGCTTGGCGGTGGCGGAGGCCAGATTTTTGGAAGTGTCGCGGAGGCTGATGAAGAGAGTGTCGTCGGTGGCCAGTTTGCCGAGGGTGCCTTTGCCGGCGCGGACGTCGGTGAGCAGGGCGTTGCTTTTTTCGAGAGATTCCTTGGCGTTGTTATAAAGGCTGGGGTCGTAGATGAGTTTGCCGAGAGTTCCCTTCTGTCCCTGGATGTCGCCGAGCATGGTGTCCACGCGGCCGACGGCGCTGTTGGCGCGCTGGTAGAGTTCATCGGAAGCGACGAGTTTGCCGAGAGTGCCCTGGCCGGCTTGAATATTGCCGACCATCTGATCGGCTTTGGTGAGAATGCTGTTGAGGCGAGTATAGGCTTTGTCGTCGGTGAGGATCTTGCCGAGCGAGCCGCGGCCCTGCTGAACGCCCTTGATGAGGTCGCGGACGTCCTGGGAAAGTGCGTTGAGGTTGCCGAGGAGGTCGGCGCTGCGCTGCACCACTTCCTTCATGGCTTTTTCCTCGACGCCTTTCATTTCCTGGCCTTCCTTGAGGGGGATGCCGGTGAGGCCGCGGGTGATGTTGACGTAGCGGTTGCCGAGGAGGCCTTCGGTGACCAGGCTGGCGCTGGAGTCGGTGAGGATATCGTCCTGCGAGCGGCGGTCGATGCGCATGACGACTTCAATATTGTGAAGCTTATCGGGAGGCTGGCCGTGGACGCGGGGCTTGACGCGAATGGATTCCACGTTGCCCACTTCGACGCCGTCGAGGCTGACAGGGGCGCCGGTGGTGAGGCCGGCGACCTCGGGAAGATAAGTCTTGAGGCGATATTTGGGGCCGAGCACGCCCGCGCCTGTGACATAGAAGATGCCTGCGGCAAGAACGGCGAGGCCCACGAGCACAAAAAGGCCGACGCGAAGTTCGGTCCAGGACAATTGTTTTCGCTGTGCCATCAGTGCTTCTCCTCTTCGGCCCGTTCCCTGGATACGTTTATTGCCTAAACCAGAAATTTGCGCAAGTAGGGATCGCTTGTAGCGGCCAAAAGTTCCGGGCTGCCTTCAAAATAAACCTCCCCGTCGCGATAGACCAGGAAGCGCGTGCCTTGCGCGGCGGAATCGCGGGCGGGAAGGACGCGGTTGGACTCGGGGTCGAAGCGAAAATTGGCCAGGGCGAAGCCGTCCTGGAGGCGGTGCGTGGCCAGGAGAGCGGTGACGCCATAGAGATCGCGGAGGCGCAGGATGAGGGTAATGATGGTTTGGGAGGTGACAGGATCGAGGCCAGCGGTGGGGGAATCGTAAAGGACCACGGGAGGACGGTTGATGAGGGCGCGGGCGATGGAGACGCGGCGGCGCATGCCTCCGGAGAGTTCGGAGGGGAGGAGATCGGAGGTGTGTTCGAGTTCGACGAAGCGCAGAATTTCGCTGACGCGAGATTCGATTTCCTGCTCATCCATGCGGTCTTCCCGCAGACGATAGGCGACGTTGTCGGCGACAGTGAGGGAATCGAACAGGGCGCCCTCCTGAAACACGAAGCCGATTTTCCGGCGGAAATCGAGCAGGTCGTCCTCGCTCATCTCCGAGACGGTTTGACCCAGGACAGAGACGCGGCCGGAATCGGGGCGGAGCAAGCCGGCGGCGAGTTTGAGAGTAAGAGTCTTGCCGGAGCCGGTTTCGCCGAGGAGCACAAGGGTCTCGCGCTGCTGCACTGCGAAGGAAACCTGGCGCAGGACATCGCCTTCTTCGAAGCCGAGACGGACGTTCTCGATGGAGACGACGGCATCGGCGGGGCGTGAGGAGTTCATGGGAGCGCCTTGATTATAGATAAAGAAATTGCCCTTGGGGATGAAATAACAAGAAGAAGAGTTTGCGCAGGCCGGAATCGCCACGGCCGGCTGTGAATGAGCGAGTGCCAGAACGGGAATTCTCACGACGAGACGAGAAGATAGTGCTGACGCTGGCAGGGGCACGGCATGCCGTGCCCCTGCCGGAGAAATGCGGCTAAAAAACCTTGCCGGAGAGGAAGAGGGCGATTTTGGAGAGGAAGAAATCAGCGGCGATGATGAGCACCGAGGAAACGACGACAGCGGCGGTGGTGGCGCGGCCGACGCCCTGGGTGCCGCCGCGAACGGAGAGACCCTTGTAGCAGCCCACGGTGGCCAGAATGAAACCGAAAACGAAGGATTTGCCGAGGCCCTGCATGACGTCGCTGAATTCGAGGGCATCAATGGCGCGGGTCCAGAATTGGGTGACGTCGAGACGGAGGGACAAAACAGAAATGACCGATCCGCCGACCAAGCCGACAAAATCGGCCAGGGAGGCGAGCAGGGGGAGCATCAAGAAGGAGGCGATGACGCGGGGAGTGACCAGTTTGCGGCTGGGGTCGGTGCCCATGGCGCGCATGGCGTCCACTTGTTCGGTGACCAGCATGGAGCCGAGTTCGGAGGCAATGCCCGAAGCGCAGCGTCCGGCCACGAGCAGGCCAGTGATAGTCGGGCCCAATTCGCGGACGAGGGCGATGGCCACGACATCGCCGGTGAGGGCGGTTTGCCCGAAGCGCGTGAACTGCGAACCGGTCTGCAGAACCATGACGGCGCCGATGAAAAATCCGGTCAGCAGAACGATGGGCAGCGAGCCGACGCCGATCAAATCCATCTGTTCGAGGAGGTCTTGAATGTAATAGGGACCGCCGACGAGGTTGGCGAGGGAGCGGAAGGAAAGGCGGGAATACTCCTGAACGGCGAAGATAGTGCGCTTGGCCGCGGCACTCAACTGCTCGAATACAGTAGGAGGCGCGGGTTCCTTGCTCTCCTGCGCGGCAATTTGGAATGGTGAATCGGCCACGGCCATCGAACGTCCTAAGCGTCCGTGCGGGAAGCGTATCGTTGGCGCTGCATCCCGTCAAGTGCAAGTGGGGCCGCGAAGCGCGGTGCAACCCGCGCTGGACGGTGCGCGCGGCTGCGGCTACACTAAATACAGAAACGAAGCGAACGAGAGCGGTCCATCAAAGGAGAGCCCGGTAGATGCTGCGTTTTTACACGGCGGGAGAATCGCACGGACAGGCGCTGCTGGCGTGGGTTTCCGGGCTGCCGGCCTCGCTGCCGGTGGAAGTGGCCTACGTGAACCACGAGCTGCACCGGCGGCAATTGGGGTTCGGGCGAGGTGGACGGCAAAAGATTGAGAAGGACCGCGCGGAGTTTTTCGCCGGGGTGCGCCACGGGAAGACCATTGGCGCGCCCATCGCGCTGCGCATCGAGAATCGCGACTGGGCCAATTGGGAAAAGGCCCTTCCGGTGGAAGGTGGGGAGGCCACCGACGAACGCCGGTTGACGGCGCCGCGTCCGGGACACGCCGATCTGGCCGGGGGACTGAAATTCAACCTGCATGACGCGCGCTACATTCTGGAACGTTCTTCCGCGCGGGAGACGGCGGCGCGGGTAGCGGCAGGCGCTTTGGGAAAATTGCTGTTGCGGGAGTTCGGCATCGAACTGGCTAGCCACGTCACGGCGGTGGGACCGGTGCGGATGGAGCGCGCGGCAAGCTGGGAGGAGATTCAGGCGGTGTGCGCAAAGCTGGATTCGCCGCTGCGCTGCGTGGACCCGGCGACGGAAGAGCGCATGAAGGCGGAAGTGGACCAGTCGCTGCGCAAGGGCGATACGGTGGGCGGAGTTTTTGAAGTGGTGGCGCGCAATGTGCCGGTAGGGCTGGGCAGCCACGCGCAGTGGGACGAAAAGCTGGACGGGCGGCTGGCCCAGGCGGTGATGTCCATTCAGGCTGTCAAGGGAGTGGAAATCGGCGCGGGGGTCGCGGGCGCGGCCAGCTACGGCTCGGCGGTGCAGGACGAAATTCGCTATGACCCCGGTGCGCGGCGCTTTCGCAGGCCAACGAACCGCGCGGGCGGCCTGGAAGGCGGAATCACCAACGGCGAAGACGTGGTGGTGCGCGGGCACTTGAAGCCGATTTCCACGCTGCGCACGCCCCTGGGAACGGCGGACGTAAACAGCAAGGAAGCGGTGAAGGCGGCCTACGAGCGCTCGGACATCTGCGTGGTGCCGGCGGCGGGAGTGGTGGCAGAGGCCATGGTGGCGCTTGTCCTGGCGGATGCTTTTCTGCAAAAATTTGGAGGGGATTCGCTGGGAGAGACACGGAGGAATTTCGAAGGCTATGGACGGCAACTTGACGAATACTGAGATTCGGGAAATGGCGCAGCGGCAGCCGAAGATTTATTCCATCGTGAAGTACGGCGACGCGGTGCTGGAGAAGAGCGCGGCGCCGGTGGAGCGCTTTGACGCGGAGTTCGCGGACCTCTGCGAGGACATGTTTGCCTCGATGTATCAGGCGCAGGGCGTGGGGCTAGCGGCGCCGCAGATCGGCAAGAGCATACGCCTGGCGGTGGTGGACGTGACCGGCGGAAAAAATCCGGAAGCGCGCATCGTGCTGGCCAATCCGGAGATCATTCACGCGGAAGGGGAAAAGCGGGAGGAGGAAGGCTGCCTTTCGATTCCCGGCTTCCGCGGCTACGTGATCCGGCCGCAATTCGTGACGGTGCGGGCGCAGGACGCGCGCGGAGAGTTTTTCGAGATGCGCGGCGAAGACCTGCTGGCACGGGCGTTCTGCCACGAAATCGACCACTTGAACGGGATTCTGTTTTTGCAGCACCTGAGCATGCTCAAGCGCGACCTGATCCGCCGCAAAATCAAGAAACTTCGCAAACAAGGGGAGTGGTGAGCGCCGGGCGCAGCGAGAATCCCGGCAGGGCCGGGTCAGGCCCCATGCGCATCGTTTTCTGCGGCACTCCGCAGTTCGCCGTTCCCGCACTGCAATACCTTCATTCCCTTCCCGAATTCGAAATTGCCGCGGTCATCACCCAGCCCGACCGCCCCCGCGGGCGCGGCCAGGAGATTTCCTTCTCTCCAGTAAAAGAGGCGGCGCTCGCGGCGGGGATTCCTGTCTACCAGCCGGAAAAAATCCGCCGGCCGGAGGCGCGCGAATTCCTCGAACAAATTGCGCCGGACGTTGTGGCGATCATCGCCTACGGGCAGATTATTCCCGAGGAACTGCTGCGCATCCCGCGGCACGGATGGATCAATCTGCACGCCTCCCTGCTGCCGAAATACCGCGGCGCGGCGCCGATCAACCGCGCCATCCTGAACGGCGAAACCCGTACAGGTCTGACCACGATGCGCATTGACGCCGGCATGGACACCGGCGAAATGCTCTTGCGGCAGGAGATGGAGATCGGCCCGGAGGAAACGGCGCCGGAACTGGCCGCGCGCATGGCCGAGGCGGGAAAGACGCTGATGGCGGAGACGCTGCGGGGCCTGCGCGACGGGCGGATCGTGCCGCGGGCGCAAGATGCGGGCACGGCGACGAATGCGCCGCTGCTGCGGCGCGAGGAAGGGCGAATCCGCTGGGAGATGGGCGCGCGGGAGATTTTCAACCGCATGCGCGGGCTGGCCCCGTGGCCGGGGGCGTTCACCACGTTTCGCGGGCAGATTTGCCATGTATGGGGCGCGCCGCTGAGCGACGCGCTGGCGCCGGCGGGAGAAGGCCCGGGGCGGATACTGGGAAGCAACGCGGAATTGCGGGTAGTGTGCGGCGGCGGGACACTTTTGCAGCTGAGCGGCGTCAAACTGGAAGGGCGCAAACGCATTTCGGCGCAGGAGTTCGCCAGCGGAATGCGCCTGGCGGGCGGAGAAAAATTTGGCGAGTAGGCTTACGGCACAGCGTGCAGAGCGGCGAATTGCACGGCGCCGGGCGCTGGGGCATACTCGGCTTTACTTGAAAATCCACTAAAACCGGAGCTAAGTGAATGGACTTTTTTCGTTCGACCCCGGGCAAGACGATGCAGCAAGGCATGACCTCCTGCGGGCGCATGGCTCTCGCGGCGGCGCTGGTCTTGCAGCTTTCCGGCGCGCCCGCGGGCCTCGCCGGAGAGAAACCCGCAGCGAAAGCCGCGGACCCGTTGATGGCCACGATGAAGGGCGAACTGGCGCGGGCCACCAAGGAACTGGCCAAGGCCGAACCAGCGCCGTATTTCATCAGCTACACGGTCTACGATCAGAATATCGAAGTGCTGGTGGCCTCCTTCGGGGGCCTGGTGAACAACACCGGCATGAAGCGGCGCCACGCGGACGTGGTGATGCGCGTGGGTTCGCCGGCGCTGGACAATACCCACAACCAAAGCCGCGAATCGGGGATGACCTCCGGCTCCCTGCCCATCGAAAACAACGCCGACGCCATCGCGTGGACTCTCTGGGAACTGACCGACCGGGAATACAAGCAGGCGGCTCCGGCGTATTTGAACGTAAAGACGAATACGGCGGTGCGCGCGGAAGAAGAAGACAAATCGCCGGATTTTTCCATGGAAGCGCCGCGGGTGAACGAGAGCGCCACGGCGGCGGCGCCGAAGTTCGATCATCCGGCGTGGGAGGAGCGGCTGCGGCGGCTGTCCGGAGCCTTCCGGAAATATGCCGAGGTGTATTCGGCGGTGGTGGTCCTGCAGGTGCAGTCGGCCACGTCGCGCATGGTCAGCAGCGAAGGAACGGAAATCACCACGCCGGGAGCCTCGGCGCGCTTGCTGATCGAAGCGCAGACGCGCGCCGACGACGGCATGGAACTGCTGCGCGTGGAAACATTTCAGGCGCCGACGCCGGATGAACTCCCCGGCGAAGAGGAACTGCTGGGCAAGATCGAAATCGTGGCCCGGGACCTGCAGGCGCTGCGCAAAGCGCCCGTGGCCGAGCCCTTTGACGGGCCGGCCATGCTTTCGGGAAGGGCCGCGGCGGTATTTTTCCACGAAGTGCTGGGGCACCGCCTGGAAGGACACCGCCAGCGGGATGAAGAAGAGGGACAGACGTTCACGAAGAAGGTGGGCGAGGAAGTCCTGCCGAAGTTTCTGAGCGTGGCCGACGATCCCACCCTGCGGCAGTACGGTTCGGTGAAGCTGGCGGGTAGTTACAGTTATGACGATGAAGGGCAGCCGGCGCAGCGCGTGGAAGTGATTCAGAACGGGGTGCTGAAGAATTTTCTGACCTCGCGCATGCCCATCAAGAATTTCCTGAAGTCCAACGGGCACGGGCGCAACCAGCCGGGCTCCATGCCCACGGGGCGGCAGGGCAATTTGCTGGTGAGTTCGACGAATACGGTGCCGGATGCGGAATTGCGCAAGCGGCTGCTCGAGGAAGTGAAAAAACAGAAAAAGCCCTACGGGCTGTTTTTCGACGACGTGCAGGGAGGCTTCACGCTGACCACGCGCTCGCTGCCGCAGGCCTTTCAGGTGCTGCCGGTGATGGTCTACCGGGTGTACGCGGACGGGCGGCCGGACGAACTGGTGCGCGGAGTGGACATCGTGGGAACGCCGCTGGCGGCGCTGACACGCATCATGGTGACGGGAGATTCGCCGCAAGTCTTCAACGGAGTTTGCGGAGCGGAGTCGGGCAGCGTGCCGGTAGCGGCGGTGGCTCCGGCGATGCTCTTCAGCGAAATGGAAGTGCAGAAGAGGGCGCATTCGCACTCGCGGCCGCCGATCTTGCCGCCGCCGGGATTTGAGACGCCGCCTGACGACAAGAACGCCGCGCCGAAGCAAGGGGTGAAGCCGTGAAGACGAATCTGCGAATTGCAATCACGGGAATGTTCCTGCTGGGATTCTGCTGTGGTGCACTGGCGCCTCGAGCGGCCGCCGATGACGGCCCGAATGCAGAAGCCGCGGCCCAAGCGCGCGCGACGGCCGCGGGAGACCCCATCCTTTCGGTGCTGCTGATCGAACTGGAGAGATCCAAGGCGCAATTGAAAATGGAGGGAGTGCCCGCGCCGTACTACATCGAATACCGCGTGCATGAAATCGAAGCCTACAACGCGGATGCGGCCTTTGGCGCGGTGCGCGAAGAGCGCCATTCGCGCGGGCGCGTGCTGCGCGCCGTGGTGCGCGTGGGAGACTACAAGCAGGACAGCTATTTCGGACAGGGCGCCGGGGAGACGGAATATCTTCCGCTTGACAACGATCCCATCGCCTTGCGGCGGCAGATCTGGCTGGCCACCGACGAGGCTTACAAGAACGCCACCGAAGCGCTGACGCAGAAGCAGGCGTACATGAAACAGTTTGCCGCGGACCCCGCCCCGGTGGACGATTTTGCGCGGGCCACGCCGGTGGACACCGTGGGAGAGCTGGCGCATCTGCGCGCGGACGAGCCGGCCTGGAAAAGCCTGTTGGTGGAAGCCACCGATCTTTACCGGCAGTATCCCGCGGTGCAGTCGCTCTCCGCGTCGCTGCGCTTCATGACCATCAATGAATATTTCGTGAATTCCGAGGGCAGCGTGACGCGCGGCGGGCGCGCCAGCTATTCGCTGGTGCTGAACGCGATAACTCAGGCGGCCGACGGGATGCGCCTGTTCCGCAATCCGGACTGGAACGTGGCGCGGATTGAGGAGATGCCCGCGCGAGCGGCTCTGCTGGGGGAGATCCGCAAGGCCCTGGATTCGCTGGTGGCCCTGCGCGAAGCCCCCATCGCCGAAGAGGAATACCGCGGGCCGGTGCTGTTCTCCGCCGATGCGGCCAACGACATCTTCGCCAGCCTGATCGGCAACAACGTGCTGGGACACAAACCGCAGCCGGGGCGCCCCAACCGCACCACGGGACTCTTCGCCACGAGTTTCAAGAGCCGTGTGTTGCCGGCCTTCCTGACAATCGTCGACGATCCCTCGGTCAAGCAATTTCAGGGCAAGAGCCTGCTGGGCAGTTACGACGTGGACAGCGAAGGCGTGCGGGCGCAGGCGGTGGTGGCCGTGGACAAGGGGACGCTCACCAGTTACCTGGTGGGACGCCAGCCCATCCGCGACTTCCCTGCCTCGAACGGCCACGGGCGCTCGGCGCCGGGCGGATTTCCGCAGCCTAGCATCGGAAGCCTCTTTATACGAACGACCGAGCCTAAGCCCGCGGCGGAGATGCGCCAGCAAATGCTGGGGATGCTGCGTGAGCAGCAGAAACCGTACGGGTACCGGGTGGAGACGCTCGGTGCGGGTAATTCCCCGCGGCTGCTCTACCGCATCTACGCCAAGGACGGGCACGAGGAACTGGTGCGCGGCGCGGTCTTCAGCGAACTGGACGTGCGCACGCTGCGCAACAATCTGATCGCCGCCGGGGACGACCCGCTGGTGAGCAACCGCCCCGGGGGAACGCCGACGACGGTGGTAAGCCCCTCGATTTTGCTGGACGAGCTGGAGATCAAGCGCGCGGACACCAGCAAGGACAAGCTGCCGGAATATCCTGCGCCGCCGCTGGCGGCCGCCGGAGCGAACAGCAAGCATGAATCCAAGTGACGAACACGAACTGAACGGAGAGCCGGAGCAGGAGCCCGCTTTCTCGGAACAGCCGGCGGAGCCGCTGGAGCAGGAATCCGCGGCGCCTGCGGTGGCGCGCAAGACGCTGAGCATGCGCCTGCGGCACCTGAGCCGCGTGGCCTTGCTATTGTTTATCCTGGCGTCGGCGGCGTTTCTGAGCGCGATCACCACCATGCGCATCGCCATCCAGGGGCGCGAAGTGTCCATGCCCAACCTGACGGGAAAGACTGTCGCGCAGGCCAGCCAGATGCTGAATTCGCAGGGGCTGGTCCTGCACGTGGCCGATCAGGTGTACAGCGAATTTCCTCTCAACACGGTTGTACGGCAGACTCCTCCGCCGGGCATGCTGATGAAGGTATCGCAGCAGGCCCATGTGGTCCTGAGCCTGGGGCAGAGGCAGTTGAGCATCCCGGCGTTGCAGGGGAAATCCCTGCGTGTGGCGCGGATCGAATTGCTGCGCGCGGGGTTGCAGGCGGGTGAACTCTCCGGCCTGGCCACGGCCGAAGCCGTGCCCGAGACGATCCTGGTGCAAAATCCGCGGCCGGGAGAGGGTGCGGCAACGCCGCGGGTAAATCTGCTGATTGCGCAACCCGTGCACGAAGCAGCCTATGTAACGCCGTTGTTGGCCGGATTGAGCGAAGCGGAAGCGGGGCGGCGGCTGGACCAGGTGGCGGTGCGGCACAAAAGCAACTATGTGAACGCCGCGCAGTGGCCCCACGGAGCGGTCATTGACCAGACCCCGGCGGCGGGCAGCCGGCTGGGGGCTTTGCAAATCGTCGAACTGGTCGTCGCGAACTGAAAGCCGCGAGCCTGCGCCAGCTGGCGGACGCCTGCAAACCCCTCTGAATGTGCTAGAATCGCGGCGTGATGGCAACTCATCCCCAATTAGAAATCGCACCGTCCATACTGGCGGCGGATTTCGCGGCGCTCGGTGAGGCCGTGCGCTCCGTCGAACGCACCGGCGTGCGTTTGATCCATGTGGATGTGATGGACGGGCACTTCGTGCCCAACATTTCCATCGGCGTGCCGGTGGTGGCTTCGCTGCGCAAGGCAACCCGCCTGGACCTGGATGTGCATCTTATGATTGAGAGCCCCGAGCGCTACATCGGGGCGTTTGCCCAGGCAGGCGCCAACTGGATCACGGTCCACCAGGAGGCCACGGCGCATTTGAACCGGGCCATTGCGCAGATTCGCGAGCAGGGATGCCGGGCGGGAGGGGCCATCAATCCGGGGACGCCGGTGAGCACGCTGGGTGAAGTGCTCCAGGATGTGGATCTAGTGCTGGTGATGTCGGTGAATCCGGGATTTGGCGGGCAAAGTTTCTGGCCTGGCGCGGAGCGTAAGATCGCGGAACTGCGCGAGCTGCGCATGCGCGGCGGCCTGAAGTTCCTGATCGAAGTGGACGGCGGAATCACGGCGGAGACAATTGCCCCGGTGGTCCGCTCGGGAGCCGATATACTGGTGGCGGGCACGTCGGTATTTCACAAGCAGGACCCCGCGGCAGCCGTACAGGAGCTGCAGCGGCTGGCAGGGGAAGCGTTACTGCAGCGGGCCTGAGGGCCGGGCGGAAGCAACCCGCGAAGGCGGGAGACCGAGAAAAAAGCGAGAGGTGCAAGTTTGCGTTTTGTATCCAGGGCAACACTCAGCGCGCTGCTGATCCTGATTTTGATGACGTTGCCGGGCGGAGCGTTCGCCCGCAAGAAGGGCAAAGTTTCTCAGAAAGCCAGAGCCGCGGCGGAACAAGCGGACCCCTCGGCATCCGCGCCGGACAAGGTTCTCTTCGACCGGGCCGAGAAAGCCTCCAAGAAGGGGCATCATGAGATGGCCCGGCTGACTCTGCAGACGCTTATCAACACCTACCCGGACAGCGAGTATCTGGCCAAGGCCAAACTGGCCATTGCCGATTCCTTCTTCAAGGAAGGCGGAAGCGCCAACCTGACCCAGGCCGCTTCCGGCTACAAGGATTTCATTGTTTTCTTCCCCTTCCTGCAGGAAGCCTCCTACGCGCAGTTGCAGGTGGCCATGGTGCACTACAAGCAACTGGACAAGCCGGACCGCGACCGCACTCATGCCAAGGCGGCGGAAGCCGAGTTGCAGGAGTTCCTGCAAAAGTATCCCGACGATCCGCTGGCGGCTCAGGCCGAACAGCGCCTGCGGGAAGTCCAGGAAGTGCTGGCGGAAGGCGATTACCGCATCGGCTATTTTTACTACGTGAAGGGCAAATTCGCTTACCGCGCGGCGGCGGCGCGGCTGATGGCGCTCACCAACCGCTATCCCCTCTACAGCCATTCCGATCACGCCCTGTGGATGCTGGGAACCATTTTCGAGCAAGGCGAGCGCAAGGACTTGGCCGGAGCCTTCTACGCGCGCATCGTGCGCAATTACCCTCTTTCTCCGATGTCCCCGGAAGCCAAGAAGAAACTCACGGCGCTGCGCGTTCCCATACCGCAGCCCGACCCGGTGGCCCTGGCGCGCATGCAGCAGGATCAGGCGATTCCGCGCAAGAAGCCGGGAATGCTGCACAAGTCCACCGGCCTGTTTCGCACGGGACCGGACGTGCAGATGGCCGCGCGCGTAGGCAAGCCTAATCTCGAACCGGAATCGGTTTCGCCGGGCACGGATATCCTGACTCCCGGCGGAACCCAGAGCGTGGGAGGACCTGGAGGGGCGACCAATGCCGTGGTGGCTACGGTCACGCCCGGCGCAACCACGACCAAGAACGCCGATAGCGATTCCGGCGCGGCCACCGAACCGCCGCCTGCTCCGGCGGCCGAACCACCGGCAAACAAACCCGCCGGCGATCCACCGGCGACCTCGGCAGAACCTGCGGCAGAAACTTCGGCTGCTCCCGTGCAGACAGACTCCGCGGCGGCACCCGCAGAGAAGAGCGCCGCGGCGGCGAATGCCCCGGCGGAAACCGCAACGCCGGGCGACGCAAAGCCCGGGGAGAAGAAAAACCAAAAAGAATCCAGCAGCAAGAAGAAAAAAGGTCTGCGCAAGATCATTCCCTTCTAGTCCGAGCATCCCCCCAGGAGCCGGCCAAAAGCTGGACGTTGGTACAGCGTAACTTCTTCAGACACACGGCTATATCTTTGCATTGACGCTTTTTGGCACCAATGGTCCAATTGGTTTTGGCGTACGTTTGTGAGTGGTAGTTGGGTGACCTGGAGGGGCCGCCGTGACCAAGATTCTGGTCGCTGACGACAACAGCAACATTCAGAAGATGGTGGGCCTGGCCCTGAAGGATCAGGGCATTGAGGTCGTTGGCGTGGGCAATGGCGAAGCCGCCGTGCGCAAGGCCACCGAAATGCGTCCGGATCTGGTGCTTGCCGACGTGTTTATGCCCGTACGCAACGGGTACGAAGTCTGCTCTTACATCAAAGGGGATGCTTCCCTCGCGCACATTCCGGTCATTTTGCTGGTAGGGGCATTCGATCCGCTCGATGAACAGGAAGCGCAGCGCGTGGGCGCCGACGGAGTCCTGAAGAAACCCTTTGTTCCGCCAGACCCCCTCATCTCCATGGTGAAATCGGCTCTGGCGCGCGCGGCTGCGGCTGCGCCGCCTCCGCCGCCTCCCGCACCCGTGGCCGCGCCCGAGCCTGCACCCACGGTGCTTCTGCCCACTCCCGAGCACACCGAGCTTCCGGATATTTTTGCGGGCGCACCGCAACAGGTGGAAGTTCCGGAAGGTTCGCAGGCCATGGCTTTCGGCAGCCTTCTCGATGTAGCCGAGGAATCGCCTGCCACCGCACCTGCGGCCGCGGAGGAAGACAATAGTTTCCTCGTGGCGCGCAATCCTGGCCTGGAAAACCAGCGCAACTGGGGAGTGCCCGCGGGGGCTCCGCCCAGTGCGGAAGCGCCAGCCGAGGCCGAACCCGAGCAGGACACCGTCGGAACGGGCGGATGGGTTCCGGAAGAGGAAAGCGCTCTTCCACACGGCGAGGTTTCCGCCTCTCCTGCCTACGAGTCGTCGGGATTTGAACTCGATACGTTCCAGAATCAGGCCGCGGCTCCGCCAGCGCCAGCGCCGCCTCCCGTGGCTCCGCCGCCGGTTGAAGTGGAAACGGAAGAAGATTTTGCCCTGGAAGCGCAGGCGAGCAGCAGCAATTACGGAGCCCCCCAGGAGGAGTTGGGTGCGGCATACGAATTCATGGCCCCGCCGTCTCCGGAAATCGCCGCCGCGGTCAACGCGTCCGCGCATGGCGCCGATCTTGGGATCGTCGAGGAACCTGCCGCGGAGGCATCTTCCGAAGAAAGTCCGGCAGGATGGGCCACCGAAGCACAGCCCAGCACCCCCTGGGGTGATCCCGCCGCGACGCAGGAGGCGGCCTGGGACATGGATCCGGCGCCGGAGCCTGAACTGGAGCCGGAGACTTCCCCCGTAGACGCTCCCTTGTCCTTCACGGAACCCGCAGTGAGCGCGCCCGTTGCCAGCACGGCACCGGCCACGCCCGCCGCGCAACCTGTACCGGCGGCATCCAGTGCGGATGCCGATGCCACGGTGGCGCGTATCCTCGAGAAGATGTCTCCGGAAATGCTGCAGACCGTGACCCGCGAACTGCTCAAGCCGGTCATCCAGGCGCTGGTCAAGGAAGAACTGGACAAAAAGAAGTAACCTTTCCCCGGCATCCCCTGCAGCGCATTGACGCGCCTGCGCACTCGCCCGTATAGTGAAGTTTTCGTTTCCACACCTCATTCCCGCGGGTGTGCCGCGGGCTCGGGAAAAGGCAGGTCAGGACCACGCATGGCGCGCGAAATCGCAAAAGCATATGAACCGCAGCAGATCGAGCCGCGTTGGGCGGAATACTGGATTCAGGACGCCCTGTTCCGCGCGGACGCCGCGGCTCCGGGACCGGTTTTTTCCATCGTCATTCCTCCCCCCAACGTCACCGGTTCACTGCACATCGGGCACATG
>JAIQGC010000031.1 GCA_020072805.1 Terriglobia bacterium | reverse complement strand
GGATGCGTTCGCCAAGCAAATCGGTGCGGACGCCTACGCGCCCGATGCTGCTACTGCGGTGGATGTCGCCCGGAGTTTGGCCGCCTAGGACATTTTGGATGATCGCCCGTAAGTGTAGGCTGCAAACATGACACGCCAAGACCTGGCGGGTGTATAATGTGATGCCGCGCTCGTTCAGCGGCATCGCGCAGAATGCGGGCGGACATCGTGCTATGAGGTAAACACATGGAAACCATACTCTCGTCCAGGACCAAGACTGTAGTCATCAGTCCCGACAAGCCGTTCGTCATCATCGGCGAACGCATCAACCCGACCGGGCGCAAAAAGCTGGCCGAGGAACTCGCGGCGGGCGATTTCTCGCGCGTGCGATCCGATGCACTGGCTCAAGTAGAAGCTGGCGCTCATGTGCTCGACGTGAACTCGGGCGTGCCCGGCGCGGACGAACCGGCCATCATGCGCCAGGCGGTGCAGATGGTGATGGACACGGTGGATGTGCCGTTGTGCTTCGACTCGCCCAATCCTGCTGCGTTGGAGGCTGCGCTTTCGATCTACTCCGGCAAGGCGCTCATCAATTCGACGACGGGCGAGGACAGCGCGCTCGCGCGCGTGCTGCCGCTGGCGAAGAAATATGGCGCGGCTGTGATCTGCCTGTGCAACGACGAGCGCGGCCCCGTCCAAGACCCGCAAGTGCGGCTTGAAATCGCCCGCAAGATCGTCGCTCGAGCAGCCGATCATGGTATTCCAATTGCCGACCTCGTTTTCGATCCTCTGGTGATGACGGTGGGCGCAGATTCGAACGCGGGCAAGGTCACGCTGGAGACGATTCACCTGCTCCGCCAGGAGTTGGGTGTGAACATGACCGCGGGCGCGAGCAACGTGTCCTTTGGTCTGCCGGATCGGCCTGCACTCAATGCCACGTTCATGGGCATGGCCCCGCAGCACTGGCTGGCGTCGAGCAGCAGCAAGGCGCCCTGGGCGTGGCAGGCGGCGGCCAGGCGCGCGGAGTCGAGCAGGGAAGCGTCATCGAAGCGCACCAGGCTGGCGGAGACCAGGCGGGTTTGGGGAGTGAGCGCGGCAATAAAATCCTCGGCGGTGAGGAAACGTTCGCGCGGCGCAACCACGCGCAGCTTTACCCCTTCGCGCTCTTCGAGCGGCTTCCAGGTGCTGAATTGGGCGGGGAATTCCGCCTTGCCGGTGAGAATCTCCTGGCCCGGCTTCCAGTCGAGGCCGTAGGCCACCGCGGCCATGCCGGTGCTGGCGCCGGTGGTCAGGGCGATCTCTTCGGGGCGCGCGGCGAGCAGGCGGGCGAGCGAGGCGCGGACGCGAGTGGGAATTTCCTCGTAGGCCGAATCGGGCATGCGCTGGGGAAATTTTTTCCATTCGATGGCGGCGAGCGCGGCGCGCACGGCAACCTTGGGCATGGCGGACTGCGCCGCCGTATCGAGATAGGTGGCCTCTTCGAACTCAAACCATTCCTGGCGCCAATCGGCTGCCGTTGACGAGGGTGCTGCGGTCATCTTCGATCCCTCCTAAATGCGCATAATTCGCAAAGCAAAACGAAGTGTGCCACGGGGCCAGCCCGGCGCAACATCCAATTTGGGAGCAGGAAAGGCGGGGCGCCGCGCGATGGCCTAAAAATGGGAGCGCAGCTCGCGAAACGTGGAGAGGATGACCAGCTTGCTGGAGCCGCTGACCACCGGTTCGTGCTCGAGTTCCCAGGTGTTGGTGTGGGGGATATAGACGGCATTGAGGCCGGCAAGCACCGCGGGGTTGATATCGCTGCGCGGGCTGTTGCCCACCATCCAGCCGTGGGACTTCACGATCTTATGCTTGTTGACCAGCCCGCGGTAGGTGTGCGGATCTTTCTCGGGAACGATCTCGATGGCTTCAAAAAAGCCCTGCAGGCCGGAGCGTTCCACCTTGGCGGCCTGTTCGGCGGGTTCGCCCTTGGTGAAGAGGATCAGGCGGTGGCGCTGGGTCAGGTAGGCCAGAGTTTCCGGCACGCCGTCGAGGATCTTCGGCGGGGTGCGTTCGAGGTCCACGACCCGGTTATGAATCTGGGCCAGGCTCTCGTGCCGGGACATCTCCCCGGCGAGCTTGAGATAGGTCTCTTCAAGGGAGCGGCCGAAGCTGCGCACCCCGTAACCGTGCTGGCGAATGTTGCGGCGTTCGGTTTCGTTGAGGATGTGGCGGATATAGGCGCGGGGATAACCGCAGGGCTCGGTGAGGGTGATGAAGTCCTCGATGACCTTTTCGAAAAAGACGTTGTTTTCCCAGAGGGTGTCGTCGGCGTCAATCAGCAGGGTATGGCGTCGCATAGTTAGTAAGATGCGCCGGGCCGCTCCCGCGGTAATCCCCGGCCCGGGCAGACCCGGCAAATACGGTTTTTAAATCCTCCAGAGCAGGATGAGCCTCTATGCATCGCCGGAGCGGAGCTGCACGGGTCACATTCGGGACGGAACGAATTCGTAGCGCTCAATCCGGGCGGCGATCCCCTGACCGACGATCGTCTTATCCACGCGGACGACCAAGCCCCGGCAGCGGATATTGACGTCGCCGGTCTTGGTGACTTCCTGGGGCAGGGTAATGATGAACTCGATCTCCCCGCCGGCCTGGAAGCGGCCATCGGCATGGAAATAGAGGCCGCGGTAGCTGACGTCGCGCGTATTGGCGATGAATTCGGATCCGCTCGCTTCGCGCGGAAGAATTCGCATGGGCAGGGTCATCGAGAATCGCCGGGCCTCCCGGCGGTCCGGACTGCGTTCCATTGATGCCCCCTCGACTGTCTGCATAGTTCAGCCAAGCTAACACCGGGCTGGGGAGACTGCAACGGGGAAGTAGGTAATGGTACTCCTATGAAGGTCTTGTGCATAATTTCGGAGAAGAGTATTCTTCGTACCCCCGCGAGGTTTGGGGAAGAGGGCAGCGTCGTGGAAAGAAGACTGCACCGCCGCATCCGCTTGCGCATGACGGCACGTCTGCGCTGGATCACGCCCCTGGGACAGCATACGGAAGTGCGTGAAAGCGAGGATGTTTCCAAGGGAGGGCTGCGCTTGATGACGGCGTTCCATCCGGAGCCGGGAGCGCATCTGTGGGTCGCTTTTCCCTTCGATGCTTCGCTGCCCGGCAGCCAGCCGGAAATACCGGCGCGGATTCTGCGCACGGAGGCGCAGGGAGAAGGAAGCGCGCGAGTGGCGCTACAGTTCGAGCCGGCCGCGCCTGCGGCACCCGCTCCGGAGGGAGACAAGCTGCATAAAATTTTCGAACGCCGGGTTTCCTCGCGCCGCGTATTGGCCTTGCCGCTGAATGTGCGGCGGGAAGACATTCCCTGGTCCGAAGAGACCATGACCATGGACATCTCGGCGACGGGATTGCAGTTCTTGAGCATGCGAGAGTACACGCTGGGAGCCCGTCTGGTGCTTTCCTTCGACCATACCAGTGCCGCGCCGTGGAGTCCGGATGGGGAATTCCACGCGCGGGTGGTGCGCGTGCAGAGGGAGCCGCGCACGGGAATGCTGGCGGTGGCGGTCATCCGCGCCGGCGGGGAACCGGTGCGCCAGCGGCGCATCTTTCCGGATTCACCGCTGCGCCTGCTGTAGAGGAATTTCCCGGGCCCTTCCTTCATGAGCGAATCTCACACCGAACATCACCAGGTGGAAAAACTGTTTCTCGATGGGCCGGCGGGTCGGCTCGAGGCAGTGCTGTGGACCCCGCCGGAAGCTTCCGTGGCGCCGCTGGCCGCGCTGGTTTGCCATCCGCATCCGCTCTATGGCGGGACGCTGCACAATAAAGTTGTCTTTCAGGCGGCCAAAGCCCTGGACCGCCGGGGTTTGGCGGTGCTGCGCTTCAATTTTCGCGGGACCGGACAGAGCGAGGGAACGCACGATCAGGGGCGCGGGGAGCAGGAAGATGTGCGCGCGGCGCTGAATTTCCTGGCCTTGCGCCATCCGGGGAAACCGCTGCTGCTGGCGGGATTCAGCTTCGGGTGCTGGGTGGGATTGCGCGCGGGATGCGCGGACGCGCGGGTGACTGAACTGATCAGTTTGGGCGCGCCGGTGAACGGATCGGATTTTTCCTATCTGCGCAGTTGCGCCAAGCCCAAGCTGTTTCTCCACGGCGCGGGCGATGAATACGGAGATCCGCAAAAGCTGGCGGAGTTGGTTGCCGGATTGCCGGGCGAGAACAGGGTCGCGATCATCGAGGGCGCGGACCATTTTTTCACGGGCAAACTGGACGAGATGCGCGCGGAAATCGATTCCTGGCTCAGTACTCGCCATCCGCGAGCGCCGCGCTGATCGAGAAGCGCGGGTCAGCCCTGGGAGCCGCGCTCGAAGAGTTTCGTGAATTGGTCCACGGTAGCGGCGGAAACCGCGGCCAGCCGCGCGTTCTTGCGCGCATGCGCCGCGCTGGACATCCCCACAAGCGCCGTCGTAATCCCCGGTGAAGAGCGGGCAAATTGAAGTGCGCACTCGGCGTCCGTTTCAAGGCCAAAGGCCTCGCGGACGAAGGGCGGAAGATTGTGCGCCACCTGTCCCTGCAGCAGCGCCGCGCTGCCGATGAGAGTGATGCCCAGGGCTTCGGCGGCTTCGGCCATGGTCAGGGTGCGGCCTTCCACGGACTGGTTGGCCAGGGTGAGCGCCTCGGTCATGGCCAGATTGAAGGGCAGTTGCACGAAGCGGAAGTGGTGAGCTTCGCCGGAGATTTCGCGGGCCAGTTGCACCAGTTCGGCGAGCTGGAGAGAGTCGCGGGCTTGCGCCTCCTGGCGGAAGCCGTTCCAGGTGGCCAGGCCGTAGTGCTGTATTTTTCCCTTGGCCGCGGCGGATTCCAGGAAGGTGAAGGCAGCGCGGATGCGCGCGAGGAATTCGGAGCGGGGAATCTCGGCGAGCTGGGTTTCCGGATTGTGCAGGTAATAGACATCAATGGCCTGCACGCCGAGATTGTGCAGGCTGCGGTGCAGCTGGTCGTCGAGGAAGCGCGGGGTCATACAGTGGCAGCCGGCGGCGATGTCCTTGGCGCTGAAGATGCCGCGCTGAATATATTCCTGATAAAAATATTTGTTGGGGTCGGCGGGAGCGCCTCCGTCCGGAGTCAGGTAGCCGCCCTTGGTGCACAGCACCAGTTCCTCGCGGGCGAAACCCTTCTGGCGGAGCTCATCGAGGGCCGCGCGAATGCTGCGCTCGCTGCGCTGCATGCGGTAGTTGATGGCGCAATCGAGAACGTTGATGCCGCCTTCGACTGCAGCGACGATGGCCTCGGTGTAAGCCGCGTCGGTTTTTTCGTCGGGCTGGCCCAGGTAGGTGCCCATGCCCAGCGAAGAGAGAGTCAGTCCGCCGGCGATGTCCAGAGTGCGGAAGTGGCCTTCGCCGGCCGTGGCGCGGAAGCGCGCCGCGAAACGCTGTGTGCCATCCTGGGTTGCGTGTGTGTCCATTGTGCAGCCTTTCGGATGCGGTCCAGTGCTTCGCGTGGCAGTATAGCAGGACCGCCCGGCAGGCGTTGGGCCGCTTCGAGCAAGGGGCCTCGTTTCAGTTGCGGAAACACGCGCCGCTCCATCTTGTGTATGCCTGGCGTGGGTTCGATACCATGGAACAGGAGCGGTGCGAACCTCCTGATGAATCTGTCTTTTGGCCGTACGGCGCAATCACGATCGCGCAACCTTCTGGGCGGCTTGCTGCTGCTCTCGCTGGCGCTCTATGCCAATACGCTCTTCAATGGTTTTGTTCTCGATGACCATTACCAGATCGAGCGGAATCCGTATGTAAGAAGTTTTCAATCCGTTCCCAGGCTTTTCACCACTTCGCTGTGGTCTTTTCAAGGCAAGGAAAGCGCATCGAATTTCCACCGGCCGCTGTTGAGCCTTGGTTTTCTCCTGGGTTACCAGGCGTTTGGCGCGAGTCCTTACGGCTTTCACTTGATGAACGTGCTTTTGAACGTGGCTGTCGTCGGGCTGGTGTGGGCTTTTTCACGCCGCCTGTTTGGAAAAGAGGAATTCGGTTTCCTGGCCGCTCTTGTCTTTGCCCTTCATCCCATTCACACCGAACCGGTGGCCTGGATCGACGGGCTTCCGGACGTCGAGTTGACGCTGTTTTATCTCCTGTCCTTCTTGCTCTTTCTTCGTCTGGGGGAAGGCGCGCTGCGCCACGCGGCGCGCATCCACGCCGGCATACTGGCCAGCTTTGCGCTGGCCTTGCTCTCCAAGGAAACGGCCATGACCCTGCCGCTTCTCGTGACGGCCTATGAGCATTTTGTCCGGGAAGACCGGGCGGAAACCGGTTGGCGGAGAAAACTCGGCCGCTATGCGGGATTCTGGGTCATGGCTGGTATCTTTTTGCTTTACCGGGCCTTCGTCGTGGCCGGCGGACCGACCGTGGTTGTGCAGCGTCCGGACGTGACGTGGCCGGATGCGATTTTAACCGGCATTGCGCTTACGGCTCGTTACACGGGGAAGATCTTCTGGCCCGTGGCGCTCTCCAGCTATTATCCCTTCCAGAAGAGCGCTTCTCTAGCCGAGCCTCGCGTCCTTGCGGGTCTGGGCATTCTGTTGTCCGGCACATTCCTGTTTTTTATTTTTTGGAAAAAGGACCGCCGCTACTCCTTCGCCCTGCTTTGGATTCTTCTGACCCTGGCGCCAGCTTTGAATGCGCGCTGGATGGCAGGGAGCGTCTTTGCGGAGCGCTATTGGTATCTGCCCTCGGTTGGTTTCAGCTGGCTGGTGGCGGGCGGAATTTTGTGGCTCTGGCGGCTAACCGGTTCGCGGAAGCACCTGCGCCGCTGGACGATTGCGGTGGCGGGCACGGCCCTGGCGTTGCTGGCGGCGCGCGCCACCATCCAGCGCAACCGGGACTGGCGGAATGACCGGACGCTTGCCGAAAAAACATTGGAGGTCTTTCCCGAAGCGTCCGGCGCGCAGGTGAACCTGGGAAAGCTGAGCTGGGCCGAAGGGAAACACGAGGAGGCCGAGAGGCTATGGCGAGAGGCGCTTCGGCAGAATCCCCAGGACGCTGTTGCGTTATGGAATCTCGGGATGGCCATGCTCGAAAAGAAAGACTATCCCGCAGCCATCGAAATTCTGCAGAAGGGCATCGTGCTTGCGCCCCGATATTCCCTTCCGCACATCTACCTGGGCCGGGTGTACGCCGCGCTGGGCCGCAACGCGGATGCGCAGCAGGAGTTTCAAAGGGCCCTTGCGCTCTCGCCGCTGAATATGGAGGCGCACAATGCGCTCGGGCGCCTTTATCTGGATGCGGGGCGCCTGGCGGAAGCGGAAGCCGAATTTCGCGCTTCGGTGGGGAGCATTCCGACCATCGAGGGATGGAGAGGAATCGCCGAGATTTCCATGCTGCGAAATTCGCCGCGCGAGGCCGAGGAGGCTTTGCGGCGGTTGCTGGAACTCGATTCGTTGGATGCCCAAGCTCATTTCCAACTGGGCGCGATCTGCCTGGCCTCCGGGCGCCTGCGCGAAGCGGAAAAGGAGTACGAAGCGGGGCTGTGGATGGACCCCGGGAATAAGGAAGCCCTGGCCGTGCTGCAACGGATCCGTTCCGGATCTGGCGCTGCCAACCGCTGAGGATGGCCCGCCGCGGCGACGGTCATGGGGGAGGGGTAGGCTGCATGGAAGCGGCGGATTGCAGAAAAAAGCATTCAATTATTGTGGGCACAGGGCTGCTCATCAAATGTGGGCGGATCATTGCGGGGAAAAATTGCCCCGTGCGGTTAACTCATACGCTCAGGAATTCATCGTTTCGGCCTAAGGCGCTGTGCGGCTTCGCTACCATATTTTCATGGAAATATCGAAGAGCAGTGGCCATCCCGATTCCGGGGGCATGCCCGTCACTGGTCATGGCGGCTCCTGGATACGGCAGCCTGCAGCCACATATGCCTTCCTTTTTCTTCTCGCTTTCTTGCCATACGTTAACGGGCTTACGGGCGATTTTGTTTCCGATGACCAACAACAGATTCTGAACAATTCCTATATTCAAGAGACCAGTCATCTAAAACAGATTTTTACCCGGGATGCCTGGGGATTCAAGGGCGCTGGAAATTATTCCAGCTATTACCGGCCCATGATGAATTTGACGTACCTGGCCCTGTACCGGATTTATGGGCCGGTGCCCATGGGTTATCACATCGCCAATACAACTCTCTACGCCCTGCTCGTTTGCTGGATCTATTCTTTGACACTGCGCTGGATGCGCGACCCGCCGATCGCTCTGATGACTGCGATTGTTTTTGCCATCCATCCGATTCACACGGAATCCGTTTCCTGGATTGCCGGCATCACCGATATTGAAGCGTCTCTTTTCTTGGTGCTCTCGCTGTGGTTTTACCTGGGTGTTTCCGAGCCGGGGAAGTCCGCAAGATGGCAAATCGCCGGCTCCGTTGCCGCTTTTGGTCTTGCCCTGCTTTCCAAGGAAGTGGCGATTGTGTTCGCTCCACTTGCCATGGTTTTCGAACACTTTTACCGGCCCGGTTGCCGGAGCCTCGCATTCTGGGTAAAGCTGCGCCGGTATCTTTGGCTTTGGCTGGTCGTCCTGCTCTATCTCGGGCTTCGCACCCTGGTTCTGGGCAGGCTGTTTGCAGGGTCCGGCGCCGCCTCACAGGGCCTGCGCGAGATGCTCTTTACCGGTTTTGCAATCTTTGCAAAGTATTGCGGAAAACTTCTATGGCCCGTGAATCTGTGTGCGTTTTATGAATTTCCGGTCAGAACGCGGCTCCTCGATCCGCTGGTGCTTGCGGGTATCGGGATATTCGGCGCCTGCGTGCTGCTGATCCTGGGGATGCACCGCCGGCCGCTGATCTCTTTTGCCCTGTTGTGGTTCCTGGCCACGCTTTCGCTGGCGCTGAATGTCCGATGGCTTGCCACCTCCTTCTTCGCGGAGAGATATTTATTCTTGCCTTCGCTGGGCTTCGCATGGATAGCGGCTTTTCTTGGCGTTTCTCTCTGGCGGAGCGAGCGGGCTCGGGGGATATTGTTCCGCGCCTCCCTGACGGTACTGGCAGCGATCCTTTGCAACCTTGCGGTTCTGCGGATTTATACCAGAAACAGGGATTGGAGGGACAATGCTACGCTCTTCACACGCACACTGGAACAGGAGCCGCACGCCGTCCTGATTCGCATCCTTTTAGGCCAAATCTACATCGAGACCGGAAAGAAAGCGGCTGCGGAGCGCGAGTGGCGCCGGGCCCTGGAAGACTCACCGGAGAACGCTCTTGCCCTGTTTGAACTGGGGAAGGCGCGCCTTGCTGACGGCGATGTGGAATCAGCGGAGAGATTGATTCAGAGGGCCATTCAATTATCGCCGAGGCTCGATTCCGTCTATCTGGCTCTGGCTCTCTTGCGGGAGAAGCAGGGACGAATGGAGCTTGCGGAGGCTTCCTTCCAGAAAGCGGCGGCAATCTCGCCCTTGGCTACCAATATTCACATTGAGTTTGGGCGATTCTATTTGCAGCAAGGCCGCCTGCGGGAAGCGGCTGAAGAATTCTTTCAGGGCACGAAAGGCGTTCCTACCTTTGATTTATGGGATCAGCTGGGCATTGTTTACGTGAAACTCGGACGGCAGGAAGAGGCGGAACGGGCCTTTTCTTCCGCTTTGGAGCTCAATTCTTTTGATGAAGAGGCGCATCTTGGACTTGGGTCCATCTACGAATTGCAGGGCAAGAAAGAGCAGGCGGAGAAAGAATACGCAACGGCCTTGCAGATGAATTCAGCCAACCGGGATGCCCAAGCGGGCTTGGCGCGGCTCAGGCGTTCGTCAGCGCATTGAGCTGCGTAGCGCTGCACGCACTGCTTCAGGAACTAGTTTCCGTTGCGGATGGGCGGGTGTCCGCCAGCAGCCGGGAGCAGGCGCGCAGGATACGGCGGTAGGGCCAGTCCTTGCCGCGAAACAGAATTTCCCCCTGGCGCGGATTCGCGTAAAACCAGCGCGCGAGCAGCGAGAGATGCTCGCTTAGATCGGCCGTTTGTTCCGGGACGGTTTCTTCGCCGAGTTGCCGGCGGAAAATCCGCTCCGCTTCCTGTGCTTCGGCGGGAGATTCGCCGAAGCGCAAAAAAAACGGCGCCGCGATCCTGCCGCCGCGCACGGGATAGGCCGCCACGGTTTGCGGCTCGGCGGCCCGCTGCAGAATCACCGCATGAATCTCCGGAAGGCGGCGGACCAGTTGGGGATGGCCGCGGTAGACGGCGTCAACTTTTTCCAGGCGCTTGTGCAGAGCGGCGGCGCGTTCGAAATCCAGCGCTTGGCTGGCCTGCTCGCGCTCCTGCTCGATGGCGGCGCGCAGGGAATCGCCGTTGCTGTCCAGGAATTGCACCAGGCGAGCCACTTCCGCGTCGTATTCCTCCTTCGTGCAGCCGGCAAAGCACGGCGCAAGACACATCTTCATCTCGGAATACAGGCACCCCGGAAATTGCGGGTCGCGGCGGATTTTGATCTGGCAGCGGCGCACCTTGAAAAGATCCAGTACGCGCTCGGCGAAGGCCTGGGCCGCGCGGCGCGAGGGAAAGGGCCCGTAGCAGGCGCTGCCGGGAATCGCGCCGTTGACCACCGGCGGCACGCGGCGCGTCACGTAGCAGCGCGGATAGGCGCTGCGCAGGCTGAGCTTGAGCAGCGCGGGTGCGCGCAGGCGCATCAGGTCGCGGTAGCGCGCGGGCAGAAGCTGCCTGGCGTGATAGTAGTACGTAAGCGTCTGCTCGAAGGAGGAGCCGGTGAGCCGGTAGCGCACGCCTCCCGCGATTTCCCGCAAGTTCAGCCGCTTGCTGGCGGGGTCGGGCGGTCCCAGCAGGCGCTGCAGGCGGCGGCGCAAATCGGCGGCGCGGATCAGCAGCGGCTCGGCGGCGGGGTCGCGCGGCAGCAGCAGGCAGACGGCGGGGCGCGGCGGCAGGGCGGAGAAAAACTCCGCATCGCGCGCCGGGTCGAATTCCAGATGGCCGTCGAGGGGCAGCACGGGGTCAGGATACTACGGAGAAGTGACTTGTGACTCGTGATCCGTGACTCGCGAAAACAAATTACGGAGGGATGGATCCGGCAGCGCCAAAAGGGTTCAGAGGGCTATCCCTTGAGCACCCAGGCGGCGATCACCAGGCGCTGGATTTCACTGGTGCCCTCGTAGATTTCGGTGATGCGCGCGTCGCGGTAGGCGCGCTCGACCGGATACTCGCGGCTGTAGCCGTTGCCACCGTGAATCTGGATGGCCTTGTGGGTGACGCGCGTGGCCATCTCGCTGGCGAAAAGCTTGGCCATGGCTGCGTCCATGCTGTAGCGCGCCCCGGTGTCGCTCTTCCAGGCGGCCTTGCGCACCAGCAGGCGCGCCGCGTCAATCTCCGTGGCCATGTCCGCCAGCATGAACTGAATGGCCTGAAACTTGGAAATGGGCTGGTCGAAGGCGATGCGCTCCTGGGAATACTTGAGAGCCGCATCGAACGCGCCCTGGGCGATGCCCACGGCCTGCGCGCCGATGCCGATGCGCCCGCCGTCCAGCGTGGAGAGAGCGATCTTGTAGCCTTCGCCCTCGACGCCCAGGCGGTTCGTTTCCGGCACTTCGCAGTCGCTGAAGATCAGTTCACAGCAGGCCGTGGCGTTGATGCCCAGCTTTTTCTCTTCCTTGCCGACTTTGAAGCCGGGCATTCCTTTTTCAATCACCAGCGCGGTGATGCCCTTTTCGCCCTTGGAGGGGTCCGTGTTCACGAAGGCGATCACCGCATCGGCCACGCCGCCGCAGGTGATCCAGGCCTTGGTGCCGTTGACGATGTAGCTGCCGCCCTTCTTCACCGCCTTGGTTTGCAGCGCCGAGGCATTCGAGCCCGCTTGCGGCTCGGTCAGCGCGAAGCAGCCGATTTTTTCTCCGCGCGCGTAGGGCGCGAGCAGGCGCTTTTTTTGTTCGGGCGTGCCGGCGCGGTGCAGGGGATCGCAGTAGAGCGAATTCTGCACGGAGACGGCCGTGCCGGTGGAGGCGCAGCAACGCGATATTTCGTCCATGACGATGGTGTAGGAGACGTGGTCGAATCCGGCGCCGCCCTCGTCTTCCGGGATGGCCACGGCGGTCAGGCCCAGTTCCGCGGCTTTTTTGAGGATGGCCAGCGGAAAGTGGCCGCTTTCGTCGAGTTCCTTGGCGAACGGCTTCACTTCCGATTCCGCGAATTCGCGGACGCTTTTTTGCAGCAGTTGCTGTTCTTCGCTGAGTTGGAGATTCACTTGGGGGCTCCCTGCCAATTACCAAACATCTGTTTGAATTCCATTCTACTCCAGAACGGGGTCCTTCTGCACGCCCCGCCGGTCCCCGCGGTCCTAGGCCCCGAGCGCCGCCCGCAGCCGCTGGAACGTGGTGGCCAGATCTTCGGGGTGCACGCGGGTCTCCCCGGTGACCGTGAGAAAATTCGTGTCGCCGAACCAGCGCGGCAGCAGATGCAGGTGCAGATGCCCGGCCACGCCGGCCCCGGCGGCGCGCCCCAGGTTCATGCCCAGGTTGATGCCGTCGGGTTTGTAGGCGGCCAGCAGAGCGGCTTCGCAGCGCTGCGCCAGTTGCATCATCTCATTCACGGTTTCGCTGTCGCAGGCATGCAGTTCCGCCGTGTGCGCATAGGGAACGATCATGAGGTGGCCGGAAGTATAGGGATAGCGGTTGAGAATGATGAAATTTTTCGCGGCGCGGTGGACGATCAGAGTCTCCGGATCGTTCTTTTGCGCGGGCGCAACGCAGAAGACGCATTCCGGCTGCTTTCCGGCTTCGGCCATGTATTTGTATCGCCACGGAGTCCAGAGATAGTCCATGAGGTGTGCACCTGCGGCGCAACAAGCCGCGCGGAAAGAATAGCGCAAAAAGGGGCCGCCGGAATGAGGTTCTTGCGAGGCAGGGCAAAAAAACGCCGGCGGGGAGCCGGCGGAGGAAAAGAGCAACGCGCAAGGCGCGGGCCGTAAGAATGTGCGGCTGTACAGTTTCAGGCGGAAGTGGCCGAGCCGCCATCCGCCGAGTTATTGACGAAGTCCTTGAGTTCCTTGCTGGGCTTGAAGAAGGGGATTTTCTTCGGCGGGACTTCCACCTTCGCGCCGGTCTTGGGGTTGCGGCCAATGCGCCCGCGGCGCTGGCGCGTGCGGAAGCTGCCAAACCCGCGGATTTCGATCTTGTCGCCCTTCTGCAGCGATTCGATGATGCTGTCGAAGATGGTTTCGACAATCTCCTCGGATTCCGTACGCTTGAGTTCGGTGGCGCGTTCGACCTCGGCGATCAGGTCGGCTTTGGTGAGCGTGGGTTGTTTGGTCATCGTCAGTGTGCCCCATTCCACAGCGGATGAATTCTACGAAACATCGGGATTGCCCTGGTGGGACGGGGATTCCCCAAAAGGACAACTCTCTCCATATCACTAACTTGGCCCGGACGTAAAATGAAATTTAATGGCCCCCCGGACCCGCCCGGGGGGCTGCCAGCCGCTAGCGCGCCAGTTTGGACTTGATGGCGTCGCCGATGGTCGCGCCCGCCGTCGCTTTTGTGCTGCGGTACTGCTCGATTTCCTTGCGCTCGATCTGCTTCACCGCCGCGCGGTAGCTCAATCCGATGCGCCGCGTGTCCGAGCTGATCTTGATGATTTTGAACTCATACTCCTTGCCGGGCTCGAGCGGACCCGCGCTCTTCAGCGGGCCGATCCCGGTGCGGTGCATGGGTGCGCCGTGGCCTTCATCGCGGCGCTTGCGCTCCTCGATTTCGGTGTTGTGGCACAGGCCCTCGATGTTTTCGCCCAGCTCGACAAACGCGCCGAACGTGGCGATGCGCGAGACCTTCCCCTTCACGATCTGGCCCACCTTGTGCTCCTTGAACCAGTCGCCCCAGATGTCGTTGACCTGCTTGATGCCCAGCGAGACGCGGCGGTTCTCCGGGTCAATCTTCAGCACCTTGGCGGTCACCGGCTCGCCCTTCTTGAACACCTCGTGGGGATTCTTCACGCGCCCGGTCCAGCTCACGTCGCCCACGTGAATCAGGCCGTCGAAGCCGTCCTCGATCTCGATGAAGGCGCCGAACTCCGCGATGTTGCGCACGTTTCCGGTGACGATCGTGCCCACGGGATATTTCTCCGCGATCAGCAGCCAGGGATCGGGCTGGGCCTGCTTCATGCCCAGGGAGATGCGCCGGTCGCTGGGCTTGATGTCCAGGATGACCACGTCGACTTCCTCGCCGACCTTGACCACCTTCGACGGGTGCTGGGTCTTTTTCGACCAGCTCATTTCGCTGACGTGCACCAGTCCCTCGACGCCCGGCTCCAGCTCCACGAAGCAGCCGTAGTCCACCACGCCGGCGACCTTGCCCTTGACCTTGATTCCCGCGGGATATTTCTCTCCCGCGGTGATCCATGGGTCCACCATCAACTGCTTGAGGCCCAGCGAGACGCGCTGCTTTTCCTTGTCGAACTTGAGAATCTGGACGTCCACTTCCTGCTCGGGCTTGAGCACTTCGCTGGGATGTTTCACGCGGCCCCAGCTGAGGTCGGTGAGGTGCAGCAGGCCGTCAATGCCGCCGAGGTCCACGAAGACGCCGTAATCGGTCACGTTCTTCACGGTGCCGTGCACGGTCTGGCCTTCGGTGAGCGTTTCCAGCAGCGCGGCGCGCTTGGCGTGCAGTTCCTCTTCCATCAGCGCGCGGCGGCTGACCACCACGTTGCCGCGGCGGCGGTTCAGCTTGGTGATGCGCACGGGCAGTTCCTTGCCCACCAGGTCGTCGAGGTTTGCCGCGGGCCGCAGGTCGTACTGCGAGCCGGGGAGGAAAGCGCGCACGCCGATATCCACCACCAGGCCGCCCTTGATGCGGTCGACCACCTTGCCGGTCACCGTTTCCTTGGCCTTGAACTGCGCGTCAATCTTTTCCCACGTGCGGCGGCGCAGCACCTTCTGGTAGGAAACGATCGTGTAGCCTTCCTTGTGCTCGCCGGTGCGCTGCACTTCGATCATGGCGTTGGGCTCGGGGCGCGGAATGTCCGTTTCGGAAAACTCCGCCGCGGGCACCAGCCCTTCGGTCTTCCCGCCCAGGTCCACGACGACGCCCTGTTCGGTGTAGGCCACCACCTTCACTTCGATAATTTCGTTTTGCGCGTGCGCTTCCTGCTGTTCGCCGTACTGGTCGATCAGCTTGCTCATCTCCTCGGCGCTGGCGGCCTCTTCGGCGGCCTGCGTCTCGACGGCATTGGCTTCCACGGCGGCCGCGGCATGCGCGGCGGCGTTGGCGGCCTGCTCGGGGGAGATGGCTTCGGGAGAGACGGCTTCGGGAGTGGGCGTGTTCTCTGCCTCTGCGGATTCGGCGGCAGCTGCCGATGCGGGGTTATTGTTATCGAGCGTCATGGTTATTGGCCTCCGGTTGAACCGTGTGTGAGTTAACGATAGTTATCCTTGCGCTTTCCCAGTGCTGGGTTTTTTGCAAGGAGAGAGATGCTGCGGGCGTCTTAACGCTGCAACGTCAGAGTAAATAATACCCGCCGCCCGCCGCCTCTGTCAATGAATCGTCAGGCCCGCGCGCGCCCCGCCTGGCGCACTTCCCGGCGGAAGTCCGGCACCTGCAATTGCACCGTGCGGCACATTTCATAGAGCCGCGAACGCGTGCGCACGCCGATGCGGTCGGCCAGGGTGTCCTCGCGGACCACCACGTTGCGCCCGCCGGGATCGCGCGCCGGAGCGGGCTTGTCGCGCGGTTCGTCCAGGTAATTCGTGGTGATGATGGTGCAGCGGGTGTGGCTGAGGTCGCGCGAGGCGTCCGCATAGCGCGTGTTGAGAATAAATCCGATGACGTCGCGCACCCAGTCGGAAGGCTTGATCACGCCCAGGTCGTCAATCACCAGCACTTCGGTCTTCAGCACCGGCTCGAGGATGGACATTTCCGTGGCTTCACTCGAAGCGTTGTAACTGTTCTGAATCTCCCGCAGCAGTTTTCCGTATTCGCAGAAATAGCCGCTGTGCCCGCGCTGCAGCAGTTCGCGCAGGATGGCGATGGCCAGATGCGTCTTCCCCGCGCCCGCATTGCCCATCAGCAGCAGCCCGGATTCGCCCGAGCCGGGATAGTTTTTGGAAAAACCTTCGGCCTGCATCTTGGCGTCTTTCAGGGCGCGCGCCGCCGCCGGCGTGTAGGAGCGTTCATCGCTCAGGTCGGTGACGAAACTTTCGAAATCGCAATGCTCGTAGCGCTTGGGAATGTGCGCCCGCTCGAAGACCCGCGCCGCGCGGTCCTCCATCCCGCAATCGCAGGGCACGGCCATCTTCCCGGCCGAGCCGTCCTTGCGCGGCAGCACTTTCCAGCCGGTGCCCTGGCAGAGCGTGCAGTTTTCAAGCGCCATGCCCACAGCATACGGGCGCAGGGGACGTGCGGCAAGTCATCTCGCGTGTGGAAATCTGTGCAAGCAACGGGCCAACGCGCGGAGTGCGCTGCAGACTAAAGCAGGCCCGGATTTATCGGAATTATCGCGGCGCCCGCGGCCGCGCCGGAACAATCGCGTTGCGCGGCGGCCGCTGCAGCGCCCCCGAAGCCATCCGCCCCAGCTCTTCCTGCACCACGCGGGCGAACTCCGTCATCTGCTGCTCCATCTCCACCATTTTTTCCCGCATGTTGAGGATGATTTCGATTCCCGCCAGGTTTACGCCCATGTCCCGCGCCAGCGTGAGGATCACGTCCAGCCGCTCCAGGTCCTGCTCGGTGTAGAGCCGCGTATTGCCCTGCGAGCGCGACGGCTTGAGCAGACCCACGCGTTCGTACAGGCGCAGCGTTTGCGGGTGCAGTTTATACAGCTCCGCCACGGCGCTGATCATGTAGCCGGCCTTGGACCGTTTTTTCGCTCGCGGCGGCATTTTTTAATCTCTCTGGCGTCCGTCACACGCCGGACTTGGCAAACAGTTCCTTGCGCGGATCCTCCGGCGCCAAGCTTTCCAGTTCCTTCATCAGCGTGCGCACGCGCTCATCCGTCGGCTTGGGCACCACCACCTGCACTTCCACGTACTGGTCGCCGCGCGCTCCGCCGCGCGCGCTGGGCACGCCCTTTTCGCGCAGACGCAGGCGCTGCCCGCTGTTGGTTCCCGGAGGAATGCGCACAATCGAGCGGCCGTCAATCGTGGGCACTTCGATCTTGGCGCCCAGCGTGGCCTCGGCCACCGTCACCGGCAGGAGCACGTGCAGGTCGTTGCCGTGGCGCTCGAAAACCGGATGCGCGCGCACTTCCACGCGCAGATAGAGGTCGCCCGCAGGAGCCCCCATGGTGCCGGCGTTGCCCTTGCCCGGCACGCGCACGCGTGAGCCGCCGGCCACTCCCGCGGGAATGCGCACGTCAATCGTTTCCGTGCGGCGGATGCGCCCTTCGCCGCCGCAGCTTTTGCAGGCGTTGTGCAGCTTGCCCGCTCCGCCGCAGCGCGAACAGGCCACGTTGAAGCGCATGCGCCCCGCGGCCTGCTGCATCATTCCCGAGCCACTGCACGCCGGGCAGGTTTGCGCGGTGCCGATGGCGCCGGTGCCGTGGCAGTGCGCGCAGCCGTCCAGGCGCACCACGGAGAGTTTTTTTACCGCGCCGCGCACCGCATCGCCAAATTCTATTTCCAGCTGGTATTCGAGGTCGCCGCCCGGCCCGCGGCCCGGCGCAGCGCCTTCGCCCGCTCCGCCGCCGCGGAAAAACTGGCTGAAGAGGTCGCGAAAGCTCGAGCCTCCGCCCGCGCCCGCACCCGGGCCTGCTCCGCCGCCAAAATCAAATCCGCCGAAATCAAAATGCACGCCGCCGGGGCCTTCCCCCGGCTCCGCGCCCGGCATGCCCGCGCCCTGCTCGCTATAGAAGCCGTGCTGGTCGTACATCTGCCGCTTTTTCGCGTCGGAGAGAACGTCGTAGGCTTCCTGCACCTGCTTGAATTTTTCTTCGGAGGCTTTGTCGCCGGGATTCAGGTCGGGGTGATACTTGCGGGCCAGCTTGCGAAACGCCGTGCGGATATCCTTGGCCGCGGCCTTGCGCGGCACGCCCAGCAGTTCGTAGTAATCCGTCTTCGGTGCCGTCCGCATCGTTGTCCGGGCTCCGTGCCGCCCCCGCTGATAATCTCTAAAAGTCTGTCATTCTGAGTCCCGGCTGCTTTTGCCGGGACGAAGAATCTCAACGATACGTGTTGCCGCCACTTTCCGTTGAGACCCTTCGGCTTCGCCTCAGGGTGACACACGAAATTGAATTCGCCTTCGCCGCCGAGCCCCCGCTTTCAACTGTTAACTGACAACTGATAACTGCCTTTTACAGCTTGGCCCACTTGCCGTTCCATTCGGCGATTTCCGCCTGCTCGCGCGCCAGTTCCTCGCGCCGCTTCTGGCGCTCTTCGCTGCGCGCCCCCGCGGACGCCTCCTTCTGGTTGGCCCGCTCGATCCACTTGTCAATTAGCGCGATGCGCCCTTCCACCTGGCTGCCCTCGGAACGGAAACGAAGCGACAGCCCCAGCATCTCCACCCCGCGCGGCGGAAAATCCGCCGGCGGCGCCTGCTGTGTGTCGTAAAAAAACCGCTTCCAGTCCGCCGAAGGCGTCTCGTTGATGGGCACCTGCACCAGAAAAAAATTCTCCCGCAGCTTCTGTACCGCCTGCGGCGGCCCTACGCGCTTTACCCCGTCTGCCTGGGTCACACGAATCTCCTCGATGAATTTGCGGGGCGTTTGATTCCGCGCCCCGCTCGCGCCTTAATTGGGCTTCTTCTTATCGTCCACGTCCACGTACTCGGCGTCAATCACGTCTCCGGTTTTTCCACCGGCCGCCGCTCCCGCTCCCGCCGCCTGTTGCTGTTCCGCGCCGCCATGGGCCTCCGCGCCCGCGGCGCCCGCACCCGCCGCACCCGCCGCTTGATTCGCGGCGTAGAGCGTTTCGGCGATCTTATGCAGCGCCCGCTCCACGTTTTCCGTGGCCGAACGCAGCCGCGCCGTTCCGCCCTCGTCCATGGCCTTGCGCGCGTCGGTGATGGCTTCCTCCGCGGCCTTGGTGTCCGCTTCGGCCAGCTTCTCGCGGTTTTCCTTGATGGTCTTTTCCGCCTGGTAGAGCAGTCCGTCCAGCCGGTTGCGCGCTTCCACTTCCTCCATGCGCCGGCGGTCTTCTTCGGCGTGCGATTCCGCCTCGCTGCGCATCTTCTCTGCTTCGTCCTTGGTCAGTCCGGTCGAGGCCGTGATGGTGATTTTGTGCTCCTTGCCGCTGGCCTTGTCCTTCGCCGAAACGTTCAGGATGCCGTTGGCGTCGATGTCGAAGGTCACCTCCACCTGCGGTATCCCGCGCGGCGCGGGGGGAATCCCGTCCAGGTGGAATTTGCCCAGCGAACGGTTGTCCGTGGCGAATTTGCGCTCTCCCTGCAGGACGTGAATCTCCACGCCCGGCTGGTTGTCCGAAGCCGTGGAATAGGTTTCCACCTTGCGCGTGGGGATGGTCGTGTTGCGCGGGATTTGCACGTTCATCACCCCGCCCAGCGTTTCCACGCCCAGCGAAAGCGGCGTCACGTCCAGCAGCAGAATATCCTTCACTTCTCCGGCCAGCACCGCGCCTTGAATCGCCGCGCCCACCGCCACCACTTCGTCCGGGTTCACTCCCTTGTGCGGCTCCTTGCCGCCGAAGAATTCCCGCACCAACGCCTGCACCTTGGGGATGCGCGTCGAGCCGCCCACCAGCACCACTTCCTGAATGTTGCTGGGCGACATCTTGGCGTCCTCGAGGGCCTTCTTCACCGGCCGCATCGAGCGGTCCAGCAGGTCGGCCATCATCTGCTCGAGGCGCACCCGCGTCAGCTTCTTCTGAAAATGTTTTGGCCCGGTCGCGTCGGCGGTGAGGAAGGGAAGGTTGATCTCCGTCTCCATCATCTGCGAAAGCTCGACCTTGGCCTTTTCCGCCGCTTCCTTCAGCCGTTGCAGGGCCATGCGGTCCTTGCTGATGTCCACGCCGTCTTCCTTCTTGAACACCTCGATCATCCAGTCCATGATGCGCTGGTCCACGTCGTCGCCGCCCAGGTGCGTGTCTCCGTTGGTGGACTTCACTTCCACCACGCCGCCGCCCACTTCCAGCACGGAAATGTCGAACGTCCCTCCGCCCAGGTCATACACCGCGATGGTTTCGTCGGTCTTCTTGTCCAGGCCGTAGGCCAGCGCAGCGGCCGTCGGCTCGTTGATGATGCGCACCACTTCCAGCCCGGCGATTTCCCCGGCCTGCTTGGTGGCCTGCCGCTGCGCGTCGTTGAAATACGCCGGCACGGTGATCACCGCCTTGCTCACCTTTTCGCCCAGAAAATCTTCCGCCGCGGCTTTCAGCTTGCTCAAGATCATCGCCGAAATCTCCGGCGGGCTGTAAATCTTGTCGAAAATCTCCACGCGCGCGTCGTTGTGCTCGCCCGTCACCACTTTGTAAGGCACCCGCTTCATCTCTTCCGAGACTTCGCTGTAGTGCCGTCCCATGAACCGCTTGATCGAATAGACGGTGTTCTCCGGATTGGTTACCGCCTGCCGCTTGGCCACCTGCCCCACCAGCCGCTCCCCCGTCTTGGTGATGGCCACCACCGACGGCGTCGTCCTTCCGCCTTCCTGGTTGGGGATCACCACCGGCTCGCCGCCCTGCATCACAGCCACCACTGAGTTGGTCGTTCCCAGGTCAATTCCGATAATCTTACTCATTGCCTTCCGCCCTCCAGAGCGCTGCTCTATCCCAGTACCGGGCCTAGAACCGGCCTACCGGACCCATTCGGTCCGGCTGCCGGGCTGACCGCCCGCTGGGAGAAAAGTGAGTCACTAAAAACGGAAACAGTATATGAGTTGAGTGCGCAATTGTCAAGTTTGTTGATGTAGTTTGTAAGCGCCCTGTTTTCATCATTCTAAAGAATTTTTCCCTATTCCCTCTCTCTCTTCTCCCTTCCAGAATCCCGTCAACCCCCCGTCCCTCTTCCCGCATCCTATTCCCCGGCGCCGAGCCTGCTTTTGGCTCCCTTGCCCGGTGCCGCGACGGTAAGAACCCATTTTTTCCGGGTTTCAGGTTACAATCACCGTCTTAAAATCAAGCTATCGGCTGGACGCATGAGTGGGAAGGAGACTGTGGTGAAATTGCGACTGATTCTGGGAGTCATGCTGCTGGTGGGATTCGCTGCCGGGACCGATCTCGGTACGGTGGGCACGGAGGCGCAGACGAAGTCCACGCTGGTGGATGTGGATAAGGCCAAGGCGCTAGGCTCGCCGAATGCCCCGGTGACCATGGAAGTCTTCAGCGATTTTCAGTGCCCCGCCTGCAAGGCCTACTACGAAACGGTCTGGCGCCGCCTCATCGACAATTACGTGAACACCGGAAAAGTTTATCTGGTGCACCGCGATTTCCCGCTGCCCGCGCACGCCTATTCCCGCATCGCCGCCAATTACGCCAACGCCGCCGCGCGCATCGGCAAATACACGGCGGTCGAACGCGCCCTGTTTGAAGCGCAGGAAGCCTGGTCGGTGAGCGGCGATGTGGACGGCACGGTGGCCAAGGCGCTGACCCCCAAGGAAATGATCAAAGTCCGAGCGCTGGTGAAGGCCGACGCCCTGAAGGCCGGCATTGACAAGGACGTTGAGCGCGGCCATCTGTTCAACGTTTCGCAGACGCCCACCACTATTTTTCACTCCCAGGGCCAGACCTTTCCCTACGGCGGCCAGGTGAACTACGACATCCTGCGCCAGTTCCTGGACCAATTGATCGGCCAGAGGTAGCGCGGCAAGCGCAGCTTACCCCGCTTCCACGAGGATGGCTTCATGATGCAATCGTTTCCTTTGACTCTCCGCCGCGCCTTCATCTGGCTGGGCCGCTTGGTCCTCGGCGGCATCTTCCTCTACGCCGGCTACGCCAAAATCGTCCTGCCCACCATGCACCCGCGCCCGCCGCTCGGCGTGGCCCTCACCTTCTTTGCCATGCAGGTGGATTCCTACCAGTTGCTCCCGCCCTGGGGAGTCACCTTCGTTGCCCATACGCTGCCCTTCGCCGAAGTCGCTCTCGGCCTGCTGCTTCTCGCCGGCTGGGGCCTGCGCATCTGGTCCACTCTGGTCAGCCTGATCATGGCCGGCTTTTTCGCCGCCGTGGTGCGCTCCTATGCCCTCGGCCTCGAAATCAATTGCGGCTGCTTCGCCACCCCGGAAAAACTCACCGGAATAACCGTCCTGCGCGACGGGCTTCTCCTGGCCCTGGTCCTGCTCATGACCGTCTTCGCCTTCCAGGAAGCCCGCGCTCCGCATCCTTGGACAGCGCCGCAAAAGCCAGAACCGCAAACGCCGAAATCGCAATAAACCCCGCTAATATCTTGATCTTCTCTCGCCCCGGCGCCCCGCTCCCGGTTTTTCTTTCAACTTTCAACTTTCGACTATAAACTTCCCCTATGAAATCCCTCCCCGAATACCTCGTCCTCGCCGAAACCGCCCATGGCCACATCTGCGCCGGGCAGGTCCTCGGCCTGCGCCTGGCCATGTGCGGCCTCCGCGAACTCGGCATCGAAGACCCCATCGCCGAGCGCAAACGCATCGTCACCTACGTCGAGATTGACCGCTGCGTCACCGACGCCGTGGCTCTGGTGGCCAATTGCCGCCTGGGCAAGCGCGCCCTCAAGTTCCGCGACTGGGGCAAAGTCGCCGCCACCTTCGTGGACCTCAAAACCAACCGCGCCATCCGCATCGCCGCCCGCGAATCCTCGAAAGACGCCGCCCGCGCCATGTTTCCGGACATGGAAAAGGGAATCGCCCAGCAGAAAGCCTACGCCGTACTCCCCGACGACGTCCTCTTCGATAAAAAATGGGTCAAGGTCGAAGTCCGCCCCGAGGATATGCCCGGCTTCAAAGGCCCTCGCGTGGTCTGCGCCGAATGCGGCGAAGGCATCAATTTCAAACGCGAAGTCCTGGTGGATGGCCGCACGCTGTGCCGCGCTTGCTCGGGCGAACGCTATTACGAGCAGACGTAGGAAGAGTTGGCAGGTTATTTCCCGATTGTGGAACACTCAGGGAATCTCTTTCGAAAGGGAACCATAAGCTTGGCGCACTCGCATCCAACAGTGTTGCTGACGACACGCACGCGAACCGCCGTGGCAGTGGCCGTGACCGCGTTCCTGTTCGCGCGAGCAATCCGTGGACCATTGCATCCTGCCCGTACGGAATTCGAACGGCTGTTGCAGCTAGATGGTCTGCTGCATGGCTGGGTTGCAATGGCTATTAACATTGCCTTCTACGCTAGCTTGTGCGGGGGCGCGCTTAAGTGCATCTATGATGCCGGAGGGCGCGAGCGACTATTCATGGTCGGGTTGTTCGCAAAATTTCTCCTGTTTCCTCTTGGCATATTAGGCTCCTATTGGGTTGAGACGATCGGGCACATTGGCATGTTGGGATCCGCGGTTGCGCTATTGGCTGCGCTATCACTTCTGCTGCGCCCCTCCAATGCCATTGATTCTGGCTCATAGGTGCTGTCCTCATTGATAGCGTGAGTCGAAAGAAACTCCGCCCGCCCCACAGTCCCGACTGAGCACCCCCACCTTTCTATCTTGCGCCGGGAATCTTTCTTCTGCGCTAAGATTACTCCTTCATGCTGAGCTTGCCCCCCATCACCCTGCGCCTGCGCGGCTGGAAGCTTCTCGACCGCGTCGCCATCGTCTTTCTCCTGCTGTGCTCGATCACCCTCGGCGCCGCCTTCGGCCTGCTCTTCGTCTATTCCAGCGACCTGCCGGAAATTCGCGCGCTGGAAACCTATCGCCCCAACGTGGTCACGGAAATCTACGCTGACGACGGCCAGATGGTGGGCAGCTTCGCCTTGCAGCGCCGCATGATGGCCACCTACGAGCAAATGCCCCGGAATCTCTACGCCGCCGTCGTGTCCATCGAGGACCAGCACTTCGAGCAGCACTGGGGCATTGACTTCCCCCGCGTGGTGGGCGCCGCGCTGCGCAATATCCGCCGCCGGCGCATCTCCGAAGGCGCCAGCACCATCACCATGCAGCTCGCCGGAACGCTTTTCCTCGACCGCAGCGACCGCAGCTTCCGCCGCAAAATGCAGGAGATTCTCCTGGCCCTGCAGATCGAGCGCCGCTATTCCAAGCCGCAAATCTTTACCATGTACGCCAACCAGATTTATCTGGCTCACGGCAACTACGGTTTCGCCGCCGCCGCGCAATATTATTTCGGCAAGCCCGTCTCCGAACTGAATCTTCCCGAATGCGCGCTCCTCGCCGGACTGGTCAACGGCCCGCGCTTTTCTCCGCTCACCAATCCCGATCTCTCCCGCGAGCGCCGCAACCTGGTGCTCACGCGCATGGAAGAAGCCGGAAAAATCACGCCCGCCGAAGAAGCCGCGGCCAAGATGGCTCCCCTCGGCGCCCGTTCGCAGAGCCCGCGCAACGAACTCGCTCCCTATTTCTTCGAGGAGATTCGCAAATATCTGGAAGCCACCTACGGCACCGAAGCGGTGCACGAGCGCGGCCTGCGCGTTTACACAACGCTCAACGTGGCCATGCAGCGCGCCGCCAATCAGGCCGTCCGCGACGGTCTGCACGCCTATGACCGCCGCCACGGCTGGCGCGGCGGCCGCCCCAATATCCTCCGCGACCAACTCGGCAAGCTGGACACGTTTCAGGATGACGACTGGCGCCACCCCATCGCCAAAGGGGATTACCTTACCGGCCTGGTGCTTTCGGTCGAGGACAAAAACACCATCATCAAGATCGGTCCCTACCGCGCCATTCTCGCGCCTGCGGACTTCGCCTGGACAGGCTTCAGGCGCCCCTCCGAATTCCTCAAGCCCGGCGATCTCGTGCAGGTTTTTGTGCAGGATATTTTAGCGAGCACGGCCAAAGTCCGCCTCGAGCAGCTTCCCGCCGCGCAGGCCGCGCTCACGGCCATTGATAACGCCACGGGCGAGGTCAAAGCCCTGGTGGGTGGCTACAGCTTCGAGGATTCCAAATTTAACCGCGCCACGCAGGCCCTGCGCCAGGTGGGCAGCTCCTTCAAGCCCTACGTCTATGCCGCAGCCGTCGAAAAAGGCGCCACGCCCTTCGACACCATTCTCGACGCGCCCTTCACCACCGTCAGCGGCGGCAACGTCTATTCCCCGCATAACTACGACGAAAAATTCGAAGGCGTGATCACCCTGCGGCGCGCCCTGGCCGGCTCGCGCAACGTCCCCGCCGTAAAACTCGCCGAGCGCATCGGCATCAACTCCGCGCTGGACCTGGCCAAGCGCGCCGGCATCACCACGCCCCTGCCTCCGTATCTGCCCCTGGCCCTGGGCGCCGCGGACATGAAGCTCATCGAGCACGTTTCCGCCTTCACCATTTTTCCCAATGACGGCATCCGCATCGACGAGCACCTCATCCGCCGCGTCACCACCTACGAGGGCGCCCTTCTCGAAGAGGCCCACCCGGAAGTCCACGACGTCATCTCCCCCGAAGTGGCCCGCACCATCACCGCCATGCTCGAAGACGTGGTCCAGTTCGGCACCGGCATGGGCGCCAAGCAGCTCGCCCGCCCCAGCGCCGGAAAGACCGGCACCACGCAGGACTATACCGACGCCTGGTACGTCGGCTACACCCCGCGGCTGACCGCCGGCGTCTGGGTGGGATTCGACGATAAAGCCATCTCCCTGGGCAAGGGAGAAACCGGCGCGCGCGCCGCCCTCCCCGTCTGGGTGCAGTTCATGCAGGGAGCGCTCGCGGGAACCCCGGCGATGGATTTTCCCAACGTCACCCCCCTCGCCCAATTGGCCTCCGAGCGCCCTGTCACCGTGGATACGCCCGATTCCGCCCCCACTGAAGACGAGCAGCCGCAGCATCCTCCGAATTAAAATCGCTGAAGTTTAAGATGGGCGGGCCAGGACGAAGACGCCGCCTCTTTACTTGCGTGCGAAAGGATCCCAGCCGCCGGACCGCAGTCTTGCCGTGCGTCCGCCTTCGCTCAACAGCAGCAGCCCGCGCCCTGCCGTGATCTCTCCGATGGCTGTCAGCGGCACGCCGCCGAACGATTTCGGGATTCGCGCCAGCCGGTCTTTCCGCACCGTGAACAACAATTCGTAATCCTCACCGCCATGCAGCGCCAGCGCCAGCGGATTCCGCCGCAGCCGCTGAGCCAAATCCGCCGGTGCGCCCAGCGGAATTTTCCTCGCGGCCAGCTCTGCTCCCGCGCGGCTGGCCGCGCAAAGCCGCCCCAAATCCGTGGAAAGCCCGTCGGAAAGGTCCATCAGCGCCGAAACCAGGCGGTTTTGCGCCAGCCAGCGGCCCAACTCGATGCGCGGTTGGGGATAAAGGTGCCTGCGCAAAAGTTTTTTCTCGGCCGCGCTTCGGCAGGGCACTCCGCTGCGCAGCAGTTGCAGCCCCAACTCCGCCGCGCCCAGCCGCCCGCTGACGAATATCGTATCCCCCGGCCGCGCCCCCGATCGCAGCAGCGCTCGCCCGCGCGGGACTTCTCCGATGACGGTGAGATTGGCCAGGATGCGCGGGCTCCGCGTGGTGTCTCCCCCAGCCAGGACGCAGCCAAATCGCCGCGCCGCCCGCCGCATCCCCCGCAGAAACTCGTCGAGCCAGCGCCCCGTATGCGACGAAGGGAGCGCCAAGCTCAGGAGGAAGCAGCGCGGGCGGCCGCCCATGGCCGCAATGTCGCTCGTGGCCCGCGCCAGGCACTTCCAGCCTACCGCGTCCGCCGGATGGCGCTCGCGCAGGAAGTGCACGCCTTCCAGAAACCAGTCGCAGGAGAGGATGGCCTCGCATCCGGCGCCGGGGGACCACAGCGCGGCATCGTCTCCGATGCCCAGCCGCAGCCCGCCATCCGCCGTTTCGGAGGCGCGCTCGATTTTGCGCAGCAGCGCGGCTTCATCCAACGCTCCCGCCCGGCCTCCCGCGCGCTTCGGTCTGCGAATGTGTCTCATTTGCTTGGACATGGAGTGGCCAGGACGGCAGTATAACGCCTCGTCACCTGTCCGGCGAGCGCCGCAACGGCTAAACCTGCCCATTGGGACAGGGGACTGTTTCGACCCCCTGTCCTACGCGGGCGGGATAAAGGGTTGACTTCGCAATTCCCCAAAACCTATCATGGACGTGGTCATTCTCCAGTGTTTCCGTCGGGTAATGCTCCCTCGATTTCCAATAGGGGGCAAGCTGTCGGCGACGCAAGGGAATCGCACCGGAAAAGGCAGAGGGCGGGGGCCCGAAGCGCACACGACCATGAGGGGCAAGAATTACACATTTTACGTAGCATCCACGCCAGGACATATGCGCAAACTGGTCTTGCCGATCTACGTCCTGCAAGGCCTCGCGATCCTGGCCCTGATTGGCGGGATCACCGTGATCGCCGGCGTGGCTTCCTATTCGCGGATGCTCTGGAAAGTGGGCAATTACAACGCCCTGCGCCACGAGCAGGACACCCTGAAGCGCCAGTACAAGCAACTCCAGTCTTCCGTGGAAGATACCAACCAGCGCCTGGACTCCCTGCAATCCCTGGCCACCGAAGTGGCCATGACCTACGGCATTCTGCGCTATAAGCCCGGCGCTTTCTATATCCCGGACAATCCGCTCAGCCCGGAAGACGCTTTTGATCGCTCCATCGAGCAGTTCAACTTCTTGAAGAAAAACGCTCAGGCCATCGCCATCTCCGGCGGAGGGTTGCATCTCATCCCCTCCACCAGTTTTGCCGAGTCCTCCTATACCCCGTCGATCTGGCCGGTTCTCGGGCACATAACCGACACCTTCGGCCAGCGCATGGATCCCTTCAGCGGGGAAGGCGCCTTCCACACCGGCGTGGATATCGCAACGGATTATGGCGCGCCGGTTCACGTGGCCGCCGATGGAGTGGTCACCATCGCCGACAACCATGCCGGGTACGGCCGCCTGGTCGTCGTGGACCACGGCTTTGGCGTCACCACCTGGTACGCCCACCTCTCCGCTTTCGCCGCCGTGGCCGGCTCGCGCGTCAAGCGCGGCCAGCTCATCGGCTACACCGGGATCAGCGGCCGCTCCACCGGCCCGCACGTGCACTATGAAGTTCGTCTGAACAACGCCCCGGTCAATCCCTGGCGTTACCTGCGCACCAGTTCCGCGCACGCCGGCGGCTAGCCCGGAATGTCCTCTGTAAGATTGCGCTTTCCCTTTTCATTTTCGCGGACCGGCCTGTTCCTGTTGGCGCTGCTCGTGCCGTTTGCGGCTGCGGCTCAGGAGCCTCCAGCCCCCGCGCCACAGCAGGAGCCCGCTCCTGCTCCAGCGGCTCCCGCGCCTGCGGCCGCTCCTGTGCCTGCTCCAGCCCCCGTGCAACCGCTGCACATTCTCTGGCTGGGCGACATCATGATGGAAGTCCCCTGGAGGCAGCCGCCGGTTTCTCCGCCGAAACTTTTTGATGGCGTGCGGGAGAGTCTGGCGGGCCGCGATCTGGTCATCGCCAATCTGGAATCCTCGCTCACCAACTGGCCCGACGTCACTCCCTACAAGGACAAGGCTTTAATCGCCGCCGGGAAAGACGTTGTTTCTCGCACCACTTCGCCGCTGGCCGCCGAGGCCGTGGCCGGCGCCGGCATTCAGGTGGTCGGCCTGGCCAATAACCACACCATGGACTACACCGAACACGGCCTGCTGGAGACCTTCGAGCGGCTGGAGGCCGCGGGGGTGCATTACACCGGCGCCGGAAAAAATATTGCCGCCGCCGAAGACGCTCTCATCCTGGAAATGAAAGGCCGGCGCGTCGGCATTCTTTCGTTCAGCGACGTTGTCCCGCGCTTTTCCTGGGCGGAAGCGGCGCGCCCCGGAATCGCCTCGGCCAAGGAAGTGGACCGCGTCGTGGAGGCGGTGCGCCGAGCGCGTCCGCGCGTGGACATACTGATCGTGCTTTTTCACTGGGGAGTGCAGTTTGACCGTGAACCTTCCCCGCGCCAGGAATTTCTTGCGCGCGAGACGCAGAAGGCCGGCGCCGATCTTATTCTCGGCGCTCACCCCCACGTTTTGCAGGGCATTGCCTGCCTCGGCGCGGTCCCGGTGGTTTACTCCGCCGGAAATTTTGTTTTTCCGGTTTCCGGTTTTTACACCCGGCGCAGCGCCATTTTCGAATTTGAATTTCCGGCGCAGGGAGCCCCGTCCGTACGGCTGATCCCCGCGATGATTGACGACTTGGGCGCTCCGCAAATCGCCGCGAGCGGCCCGCGCGAGGATATTCTCGCCGAGATGGCCCGGCTCTCACAGCCTCTCGGCCTGACCCTGGAGAACGGTTCCGGCAGTTGCCGCGTGGAGGCCGCTCCCGCGGCGCTTCCCGTTCCGGAAAAGCCGCAGCCGGCCATTCCTGACCGCCAACCCTAGCCGCGCTTCACTGCGCATTGCCGCAAAAACCGTGCGAAAAGAAAAAGCGCAGGGCGTATTCCGCCCCGCGCTTTTTTTGTTGCTGTTTTCCCTGAGCCAGCCCCGCTGGGTGCGAGCCGCCCGCCGGAAATTACTCTGCTTTATCGCCGCCGGCGGAA
>JAIQGC010000095.1 GCA_020072805.1 Terriglobia bacterium | reverse complement strand
GGGGCTGGCTTCGGCGTCCCGTAGGGGTCGGGTATTCCCGACCCGCGCGTGAAAATGGGGACAGGCTTCGGCGTCCCTGCGCTTCGCTTGGGACGCCGAAGGTCGCGGTAGGGACGGCCATCACTGGCCGCCCCCCGCACAGATCCGTACGTGCGGAATTACCGCATACGGCTCCTACCTTGGATGCATAGCGTCAAAGCGCACGTTCGGGTAGGGATGCAGGACCCGAGGTCGAGGAATCCACCGTTCGAAGATTGGCCGTAGTCGGTCCCATCCCGGGCGCCGCCGCTGACTGCGACGACGCAGTACCTGTCGCCACAGCCGGCACACACGGTCCCGGAATCGCCCCAGGGCCATCATATTACCCGGCACCGCATGGTAGCGGTAGTAGCCGGCCACGACCCGTTTCAGCCACTCGCCCACGGCGCTCACCGGCGCATGCATCTTTCGGCGCAGCTCTTGCTTGAGGCTCAGAAGCTTCGCCCTCATCCGCTGGGCCGCCGTGCGCCGCCAGACCACAAAGTGACCCTTGGAGTTGGTCCCACAATAGTGGGTGAACCCCAGAAACGCGAACGTTTCCGCCTTTCCCGCCCCCCGCCGCTTCCGGTTTGCTTGCGCGAATCGACCAAACTCGATCCGTCGCGTCTTCTCCGGATGAATCTCCAGCCCGAACTTCGCCAGCCGCTCCTGAAACTCCCCCAGGAATCGCTCGGCGTCCGCCCGGTGTTGGAACCCCACCACGAGATCGTCGGCCTAGCGGACTACGATCATGTCCCCTTGCGCCACTTTCTCGCGCCAGACCTCGGCCCATAGATCGAATACGTAATGCAGGTACACGTTCGCCAAAAGCGGCGAGATCACCGCCCCCGGCGGCGTGCCCACTTTCGTCTCCGACCATTCGCCGTCCTCGGATACCCCGGCCTTCAGCCACTTCCGAATGAGCCGGAGCACCCGATGGTCAGCTACTCGATGCTCTACAAACTTCATGATCCATTCGTGGTTCATGTTGTCGAAGGAAACCACCACACACTACCCACCTTCGGGACTTCCCGGAGCGAGTGACCATCACCCGCCCGCATCATCCTTCTCAAGGACAGTCGCTGGAGGTCCTGCGCCAGGCTCGCATGCCCGGCGGCTTGCAGTTCGTGCTCATCCTGCCGGACGGAAGCAAGTCGCTCGTCCCTGCCGAATGGACGGACTTTCGCGGCGCGGCAGGCCCTCCGCCGAGCCTCCAGCTACTCGGCTCGCTGGGGGATTTGCTCCGCCTCCGCGGCCTCGCTGACGCTCTCCTGCACCGCTCCGCCGATCTGCCGCTACCATCGGTTCGAGACCAGGAGAGCCATGCCGCAACTGCATCTGAACTTCACCGACATCCCCATCCCGGAGACGTGCCTGTGGGAGCAACTCGACGACGAGCAAAAACGGATCGTCATCGAAGCTCTGGCGCGCCTGCTTGTCCAGGCGACCCGCGACCAACCCCAGGAGCAGACCAATGACTGATCCTTCCAAAATCAAACTCTCGCATACCCAACGCGCCGCTTGCGTTTACGTTCGTCAGTCCACGCCCGGCCAGGTCGAGCATAATCGCGAATCCACGGCCCGCCAGTACGCCCTAGCCGAGAGGGCCTGTCAACTGGGTTGGCCCAAGGAGCAAGTGGTCATCATTGATGAAGATCTCGGCTTATCCGGCTCCAGTTCCGACAAGCGCTCCGGGTTCGCTCGCCTCACCAGCGAGGTGGCCCTGGCCCACGTAGGCATCGTGCTCGGGCTGGAAGTTTCTCGCCTGGCCAGGAACAACGCGGACTGGTATCGCCTGCTGGAACTCTGCGGCGTCACCGACACGCTCATTGGCGACAATGACGGCGTCTACCATCCGGCGCTGTTCAACGATCGCCTGCTGCTGGGTCTGAAGGGCACGATGAGTGAAGCAGAGTTGCATATCATTCGTGCCCGGCTCGACGGCGGGATCCGCAACAAGGCGGCGCGCGGGGAACTGCGCCGCGGCTTGCCGGTGGGCTTCGTTTGGGGAGAACAGGATGGTGAAGTCCTGTTCCATCCCGATGCAGCGGTCACCGGGGCCATCCGCACGGTCTTCGAGCGCTTCGCCGAATTCGGCTCGGCGCGCCGCGTGTGGCTCTGGTTCCGCTCCGAGGGTCTGGCTTTTCCGCTGCAAACGACGCCGGCTGGTATGCCGGGCCCGATCCGCTGGGTCGCTCCGACTTACACCGCCCTCCACCACATCCTCACCAATCCGGTGTATGCTGGCGCTTACACCTACGGCAAGACTAAGTACGAACGCTACGTCGATGAACACGGCGCCGTCCAGAAACGCATTCGGCATCTGCCCATGGAGCAGTGGGCCGTCCTCATTCCGGACCATCATCCCGGGTTCATCGATTGGGCTACCTTTCAAGCCAATCAGGCGCGGCTCGACTCCAACACGCGGCCCCGACCACATCAACCAGGAGGCGCGGTGAGAGAGGGCTCGGCGCTGCTGCAAGGCATCGTCTCTTGTGGCCATTGCGGCCGGCGTTTGCATACGCACTATCGCGGTAGAAACTCCACGCCGGGCTACCACTGCTCGGGCCAAGCTCTCGTCAACGGACGCGGGGTGTACTGCCTCAACGTCAGCGGCTTGGCGATTGAGCAAGCCGTGACCAATGCTTTTCTCGAGGCGGTCACGCCGGCCGCCGTCGAGGCCGTGCGGCTCACCGTCGAGCAACTCCAAGCCAACCATGACGCAGCTTTGTCGCAGTGGCGGTTGGAAGTGGAACGAGCGCGCTACGAGGCCGAAAAGGCCGAGCGCCATTACCGGACCGTGGAGCCGGAGAATCGACTCGTGGCCCGCGGGCTGGAAACGGAATGGGAGAACCGCCTTCGCGATCTGGCGGCCGCGGAAGCGGAACTGCGCTGCCGGGAGCAGCAGCGGCCCCGTACGTTGAGCCCGGAGCAGCTCAGGCATATTCAGATTCTAGGCTCTGATATTCGCCAAGTCTGGACGGCGACGACCACCACGGACCGCGATCGCAAGGAGCTTCTGCGCACGCTGCTGGAAGAGGTGATCCTCAACCTCAAGCGGGCCGAAGGTCACGCGCACCTGACTCTGCGCTGGCGCGGCGGAGCGATTACGGTGCTGGATGTCCCGGTCCCGCGATTCAAACCGATGGGACCGCGCACCGACGAAGATACGATCTCGCTGCTCCGCCGCCTGGCCGCTCTTTATCCGGATGAAGTCATCGCTGGAATCCTGAATCGTCAGGGACGCAAAACAGCGACGGGCGAACGCTTCACCGCCAACCAAGTCGGCAGCCTGCGCCGCTATCGCGGCATCCCGCGGTTCCAACCACCAGCCACGCCGCCCAGTGGCGAACTGGTCTCGATTCGTAAGGCGGCGCAGATTCTGGAAATGAATACGTCCACCGTTCATCGCTGGCTGGCGGACGGTTTCATCGCCGGCGAGCAGGTCACTCCCGGCGCGCCGTGGCAGATCCGAATCACCGACGAACTGCGGGCGTGTATCGTCCCGCAGGCGCCACCGGAGTATCTGCCGATGCTGGAGACCACGCGGAAACTCGGCGTCTCGCGGCAGACGGTGTTGCAGCGTGTCAAGCGCGGCGAGTTGGAAGCCGTGCTGGTGAGGCAAGGACGGCGTAAAGGCTTGCGAATCAAAGTGGTCGATCAGCAGCCGCCGCTGTTTGAACAACTTTCATGAACCAGGGGGCAGTATGAAGCCGTATCCAAGAACCCCCGAATGTCCGCATCCAGTATCCAGTTCACGCGCTTCCGTTGGAGGCCCACATTTAGCGCGTCCAGCGCTTGATGTGGACCGCGCCCAGGCCGAAACCCGTACGAAAAGCCCCGAAAGTCCGCCTCGTATATCTCATTGAGGATGGTGACCATGGCCTGCTGGACGATTTTGTCCTCCAGCGCCGCGATGCCCAATGGGCGTTCCCGCCCATCGGCCTTCGGAATGTACACTCTTCGCGAGGGCTGTGCCCGGTACGTTCCCCGGTGTACTCGGCCGTGCAGATCGTTCAGCCGATCCTCCCGGCCGTCCTCATACTCGCCCCACCTCAGGCCGTCTAGTCCCGGGGCCGCATTCCGCTTCAGGGCGTAGTAGCTTTCCCGTAACAGGTCGACCGTAAGATGGTGCAGCAGGGCGGTGAACCGTTCCTGCTTCCTTTCCCGCGCCGCCCGGCGCACGCCGCCTAATCCCCGGGACACGCGTTCCCCGCTCTGGGTCGGGCACGTGTTGGGCTGAACGACGTTCTCCTTGGTCTGCGCCCTTCCCTCCACCGCCTCCGCCGAGGCTGTCGCCTCTTGGTTCGGCTGCTTCACCGGTACTACAGCGCAGTCCGACTCCTGCCGGGCGTACACGTCCGCCGTGCGGCCATAGGCCTTCACGGACCGGTCTGCTTTCGCAGACGCCCGACAGGTCTCCCGGTTCTCGTGCATGTTGTTTCGCGGCGTGCCGGGGGTCTTCGACTACGCCGGGCCTGGCGCCGACTCGCGATCTAACGCCGCTCGCCAGTGTGGCCTTCCCACGGACAGGACAGGGTCGGCACCCGGATCTATGTTTTCGCAGCTCGATACCCCGCCCACCGGTGCCTCTGTCTACACTTCACCCGCCACCTCACGGCGGCTGGCGCAAGACTCGAGGTCAGGATGGAGTCGCTTCTCCTTTCCTGTAGGGCTCTTTCATCCCCTACAACATGCCGGTTTATCCCGGCGCTTTCCCTGTCACCATTTTCGCTAAGCGATTGTTCCCACTGAACAACCCTCGGCTGTAAGCCGAGGGGTTCAGGGATTGTCGATTGGAAATCGACTGTCGTCGGCGATCTGCTCGCCCTGCTGCTCATCTATGTACTCGCGGATCATCTCGTCGGTGATGGTACCAGAGCTGACCGCCAGGTATCCTCGCGCCCACAGGTGCCTTCCCCAAAACTTCTTCCTCAAGTGCACAAACTCCTGCAGCAGCACTCGCGAGCTGATCCCTTTCAGCCATTGCGTGATCTGGCTCACGCCCTGATTCGGACGGTAGGACAGCAAAAGGTGAACGTGGTCGCGTGCGACCTTACCGGACAGGATCTCCAGCTCATGTTCTGCGGCGATCTGCCGCAACAGGTCGCGCACACGAAGCGCCACCTCCCCTGTTAACACCGCTTTACGGTACTTCGGAATCCACACCAGATGGACCTTCAGGTCCGTCTTCGTGTGCGCGCCCAACCGGTAATGTCGCACCCGACCACGTTACACCAATCTTGCTTCGCCTGAAGGCGAGGGGTTTCCACCATCCCCGATGGGGACACTAAGCCGAAGTGGGTATGAGCGTCTTCCACAGAAGCGAATAGACTGGAACTCGGAAGCGACCTATCTGTAACGTTGCCCACACATGATGTGCAAGAATGGAAGAATCACAATATATGGTATTCTCAATACGAGGTGGGT
>JAIQGC010000030.1 GCA_020072805.1 Terriglobia bacterium | reverse complement strand
CGAGCCGCAGGGCGCGGTACGCAACCTGTGTGCAAAGATCGTTCCCGGCGATGCGGGACCGTGCCAGGAAACCTCCCAGAAGGGCTACGCGTCTCGGCCGCTGTTTGAAACGGATGACGCGCGCGTGGAACTGGCCAAGCTAGACGCCGGAACGCAGAAAACGGAGCTCGCCGCAACGGGCCGCGGCCTTCTCCTGGCGGCGCTCGAGCAGGCCGCCATCAAGATCGAGCAGGAAGGCAAGCCGCCCATGATCCTGACCACGGGAGGAATGCTCTGGCTTCCAGGCGGCTCGCGGGGAATGGTTGCGAATATGCGCGATGTTCCCTCGAATCTTCTGCTGATTTTCTTTCCGGAGAAGGGAAAAAATCCGGCGGCGGCGCACTGAGTTTTTGCCCGTATTTACGGGCGATGGTCAAGCCTTTGCCGGCCAGGAACACTGTCCGCCCGGCAATTGCCGGGCGCGCCGGGCCGGGAGTAAGATAGTCGGCAGAAGCGCCTGACCGCCGCCACTCGCCACGGACAGGTGCAAACCGCCTCACCAGCCGCACCTGGAGGACAGCATGGCCACATCCGTCACCGTAAAAACCGCAGCCAAGGGTGGAAACTTCCTTCTGGAAGCGGCGCTCCCCGGAGATATTTTCACGCCCGCCGATTTCACCGACGATCACCGGCTGATCGCGCAAACCGCGGAAGAGTTTGTCACCAAGGAAGTGCTGCCGCGGGTGAAAGAGATGGAAGAAAAAAAGCCCGGGCTGATGGTCGAGCTCACCAAAAAGGCCGGAGAACTGGGCCTGCTGGGCAGTTCGGTGCCCGAGGAATACGGCGGCGGCGGGCTGGGCAAGATTTCCACCACGCTGGTGACGGAGAAAATTTCAGTTTACGGCGGTTTCGCCACGACTTTCGGCGCGCAGACCGGCATCGGCACGCTGCCCATCGTCTACTTCGGCACCGAAGAGCAGAAGAAAAAATATCTGCCGAAGATTTCCAGCGGCGAATGGCTTTCCGCCTATTGCCTGTCCGAGGCGCAGGCAGGGTCGGACGCGATGAGCTTGCTGACCCGCGCGGAGCTTTCCCCGGACGGAAAAAACTGGATTCTGAACGGCCAGAAGATGTGGATCACCAACGGCGGCTTCGCCGACATCTACATCGTCTTCGCCAAGGTGGACGGAGAAAAACTTTCCGCGTTCATCGTCGAGCGCACTTTTCCCGGCTTCAAGCCCGGCAACGAAGAGCACAAAATGGGGATTCATGGCAGTTCCACCACGCCGCTGTTTCTGGAAAACTGCGTGGTGCCCAGGGAAAATCTGCTTTATGAAATTGGCCGCGGGCACATCGTGGCCTTCAATATTTTGAATTCAGGCCGCTTCACCCTGGGAGTTTCCTGTGTCGGCGGGGCCAAGCAGGGCATCGCCATTTCCTCGAAGTACGCGAAGGAGCGCAAGGCCTTCGGCAAGTCCATCGGCGAATTCGGACTGATCCGGGAAAAACTGGCGGAGATGGCCATCCGCACCTACGCCATGGATTCGGTGGTCTACCGCATCGCCGGCACCATCGAAGCCGCCATGGCCGCGGCGGAGGGCAGCGCGGACAAGACCCAGCAGATGATGAAGGTGCTCGAGGAATACGCCCTGGAATCCTCCATCGCCAAAGTCGCCGGCAGCGAGATGCTCGATTTCGTCACCGACGAAGGCGTGCAGATTTTCGGCGGCAACGGCTATCACGAGGATTATCCCGTCTGCCGCGCCTACCGCGACAGCCGCATCAACCGCATCTTCGAAGGCACCAACGAAATCAACCGCATGCTCATCATCCAGATGCTTATGAAGCGCGCCATGAGCGGCCAATTGCCGCTGATTCCCGCGGCGATGAAGCTGGCCGACGAAATTCTGGCCGGCCCTTCGATGGACGAGGCCCCGGAAGGCGTTCTGGCGGAAGAAGCGCGCGTCCTGGCCAGCGCCAAGAAAATGTTCCTGCAGGCCGCGGGCGGCGCGGTGCAGAAGTTCCGCGAAAAGCTGGCCGACGAGCAGGAACTGATCGCCGCGCTGGCCAACATGGTCATGGAGATTTACATTATGGAATCCGCGCTGCTGCGGGCGCAGAAAGCCGCCGCCGCAAAAGGCCAGACCGCTTCGGCGGCGATGATTGCCGCGGCGCGAGTCTATGTCGCGGACGGCGCCGAACGCGTCGAGCACGAAGCGCGCCGCGCGCTGGCCGCCGTGCATGAAGGCGATATGCTGCTCACGCAGATGGCCGTTCTCAAGCGCTTCGGCAAGCGCGCCACGCCGGACACCATCGCGCTGCGCCGCGTGGTGGCCGCCGCGGTGCAGGCCCAGGACAAGTACCCATTCGAAGGGAAGTAAGAAGAAAGATTCGCCACAGAGACGCAGAGGCACAGAGGAAGAAGAGAGTAAAGAAGAAAGAGTTTGGAAAGGAAGCCTGGAGCAGCGGGCTTCCTTTTTGTTTGTGGGACTCTGTTTTCGCGGCGACTCAGGCGGGCGCGGAGGCCAGCGCTTCCAGTTTCTTGATCTGGGAATCGCTGCCGATGACGATCAGGTAGTCGTTGGCTTGAATCGGAGTTTCCGGAACGGGATTGAAGAGCATAGGGCCGCCGGGCGATTTCAGTCCGAGCACGATGACCCCGGCCTGCTGGCGGATGACGGTATCGGCGATGGCCTTTCCGGCGAGAGCTGATTGCGCCTGGATCTGCACTTCGGAGATTTCCACGTCCAGCCGTTCGGCGCCGACGGCGGCGTCGATGAAATCAAGAACATTGGGGCTGACCAGGAGCTGGGCGATGCGATGGCCCACAAAGCTGTAGGGAGAAATCACCTGCGAGGCTCCTGCGCGCAGGAATTTGGAGGTGGCGTCATCCTCGCTGGCGCGGGCGATGATGCGCAGATCGGCGCGCAGTCCCCGCGCGGTGAGCACGATGTAAAGATTTTCGGCGTCGGAGCTCACCGCGGTGACCAGCCCCTCGGCGCGCGAGATTTGCGCGAGCCTGAGATTTTCCTCGGAGGAGGCGTTGCCGATGACCACCGGAAAATCTTCCGTTTCGGCCCATTTGGCCCGCGCCGCGTCGCGCTCGATGATCAGGCATTTCTGTCCGCGGGCGCGCAGTTCCCGCGCCACCGTGCGCCCCACGCGCCCGGCGCCGCAGACGATGTAGTGCCCGGTGAGTTTGGCGATTTCACGTTGCATGCGGGTGCGCCCGAAGAGCTTGCCGAATTCGAATTCTAGCAACGCCTGGGTGAACGTGGCAATGGTAAAGCCTCCGCCCAGCACCGAAGCCATGATCAGGAAGCTGTTGAAAAGCTTGCCGGCGTGCGAGAGCGGATGAATTTCCGCGTAGCCCACCGTGGACATGGTGGTGATGGTCATGTAGAAACCGTCGAACCAGGCCCAGCCTTCCAGGTAATGGAAGCCCGCCGAGCCGAAAAAAATAAGTCCCCCCAGGAAGATCAGGGCCAGAGTCATGCGCGTGCGGATGGTCATGGTGAATGAGCGCCGGGGAGAATCGTGGTCCGGGGCGGGAAGAAAGTCAAGATGCGCCGGAATCAGGTGCAAAGCGGGAAAAGATTGTGCCGATAGTTAGAAGAGCGTGTGTCGGCGGGCGATTGGCGGCGGAGTTGTGAGAAGTGCGGTAGTTGAATGTCAAGGAACGTGAAGCATAGAGAGCGGAACGAAGAAAATAATTAAAGGATTCAAATGAAGAGCGCATCCTCGGTTTGTCCGCATTTAGAGAGAGTACTATTGTCCGTATTGGACAATTCAGGCTAGCTATAGTGATGGGAAAATGGTTGGACGGAGCGAAAATTTGAGGTGAGAGGAAAGGGCTTGCGTAGCTGAAGATCGTATTGCTTCGGTACAGTTCGCCTGGAAAGTGCGGAGAGCCGGTGTTGCTTCGTAAGAGCAAGACAAATTTTCTGTTCGGAATAATCTTTGTCGCTCTGGGTGTGCTTGCATGGATTTCCTATCACGAGATTCGCCGGCTAGTGGCGAATGATCGCTGGGTGGCGCACGCGCATGAAGTGCTGGAGCAGGTCGCGGGCGTGCGGGTGCATCTGGGCAGCGCGGTGGCGGCGCGCCGCGGATACGTGCTGTACGGCGACGAATCGATTGCCGGGCAATTCGATAAGGAAAGCCGGGAGGCGCTGGGGCACCTGGACGCGCTGAAGAAGCTGACCACGGACAACCCCGATGAACAAGAGCGAGTGGGAGGAATTGAGGCGCTGCTGCGGACGCGGCTCAGCCTGATGCGCGAGTCCATCGAAGTGCGACGGAAGAAGGGCGTGGATGAAGAGGCCCAGAGGAATTACCGGGAACAGAGCCAGGCGCTGGGCGAGAGGATCGACGAGGGACTGCACCAATTTGAAGACCGGGAAAAAGGACTGCTGCTCCAGCGGATGGATGCGGCTTCGAGGGGCTTGCAGGTTTCCAACCGCTTGAATGTGGCGGTTGTGCTGGGGACGTTTGCGGCGCTGCTGCTGGCGCTGTGGCTACAGAACCAGGAAGCCGAAGCGCGGAGGCGCGCGGAGCGCGCGCTGGCGGGGAGCGAAAATCTGATCGAGTCCGTCTTTAACGCCATCAGCGACGAGATACTGGTGGGGGACCCGAGCGGCAGAGTGATCATGCGCAATACGGCCGCGGCGGAGCGGCATCCGCAAGTTGCCGAGAAGGGGTTGCCGCCGGAGGAACGCGCGGCGTATTACGGGCTCTACCGCGCCGACGGAAAAACGCTGCTGAGCGGCGAGGAGTTGCCCCTGGTGCGGGCGTGCCACGGAGAGACCGTGGAAAACGTCGAGATGTATGTTCACCCGCGCGATAAGAATGAGGGACGCTGGGTGTTGTGTTCCGGCAGGCCGCTGCGGGATGCGGATGGAACGCTGCAGGGCGGGGTGGTGGTACTGCGGGACTTCACAAGACGAAAAGCAGTGCAGGACGATCTGAGAGCAAGCCAGCGGCGGCTAACGGAAGCGCAACGAATCGCGCACATGGGCAACTGGGATTGGAACGCGGTGAGCGGAGAGTTGCACTGGTCGGAGGAGACCTTCCAGATTCTAGGTTTCCAGTCCGGCGAGATTGTTCCCACGTTCGAAAAGTTTCTGGATCTTGTGTTTCCGGGAGACCGCGAGGAATTGCAGAAGCAGGTGGGAGAGGCGCTGGAGGGCCGCAAGCCCTATGACATCCAATTCCGGATCCAGCGGCGAGACGGAACGGAACTGGCGTTGCATGCGCGGGGAGAGATTGAGCGGGATGAACGCGGCAAAGCCGTGCGCATGAGCGGTTCGGTGCAGGACATCACGGAACGAAAGCAAGCGGAAGAGGAACTGACGCGAGCGCATACGCGGCTGAAACATCTGATGGAGAGCATTGCGGACCCGTTTGTGGCGCTGGATGGGGAGTTCCGCTACACCTACGTCAACGATGCGGGGGAAGTGCAGTTGCGCGCCAAGCGGGAGGAGATACTGGGGAAGACGGTCTGGCAGATGTTTCCGGGAGTGGTGGGAACGATCCTGGAAACGGGCCTGCGGCGCGCGGCCAGCGAGCAGGTCCCGGTGAGATTCGACTATTACTATCCGCCTTTCGAGATGTGGAACGCGATAAATATCTATCCCTCGCCTGAAGGGCTCTCGGTATTTTTTGCGGATATCTCCGGGCGCAAGGAAGCCGAGCGGCGGGAAAGAATGCGGCGGGAGCAGTTGCGCCGGCTCTCCGAACTGAGCCTGAAGCTGTCCGGGGACCCGGCCGACATATTCGAGCACGTGGCGCGGATGATCGGGGAACTCTTTGATGTGCGCGTGGTGTGCCTGTCGGAGGTTTCCGGAAAGGATCTGATCTTCCGCGCGGTGTATGCGGGCGGAAAGACCTTCCGGGATGCGGGGCAGTGCCCTCTGTCGATTACCCCCTGCGCGAATGTGGAGCGGGAGAAGGACATCCGCGTGTTCGACTACGTGTCCGAGAAGTTTCCCGAGGCCTCCTTCCTGCGCGAGCACAATGCTTTTTCCTACTGCGGATTCCCCGCACTGGGCAGCGATGGGGAAGTGCTGGCCATCACCTGCCTGCTCGACGACAAGGCCCGTGAGTTCACGGAGGAGGATCAGAAGTTGCTGCGCATCCTGGGCCAGCGCATCGCCACGGAAATGGAGAGGTCGCAAGGAATCGCGCAACGCAGGAAGGCGGAGGAGGCTCTGCGGGAGTCCGAACAGTTGTTCCGGGAGCTGGGGACGAATCTTCCGGAGTTGCTGTGGGTGCGGGAGGCGTCGCCAACGTCGAGCGCGCTGCTCTACGCCAATCCGGCGTGGGAGCGCCTGCTCGGGCATAAGCCCCCGATTGGTTCCGATTTCCGGCAACTGTTCAAGGTTGCGCATCCCGAAGATCTAGCCATGGTGCGGAAGGCCACGGCGGAGAATGTCTCAAGGGGATTCGATAAAGTGGTGCGCATGCTGGATCAACAGGGCGAAATGCGCTGGTTCCATATCCGGGCGTTTCCGATCCTGGACGCAAAGGGCAACATTTACCGCGTGGCTGGGATTGGCGAGGACATTACCGAGCAGCGGAAAGCAGAAGAGGCCTTGCGCGTGAGCGAAGAGCGCTACGCGCTGGTCGAGCGCGGGGTGAACGACGGGATCTGGGACTGGAACGTAGTGACGCATGAGGATTATATGTCTCCGCGGTGGAAGGAAATTCTCGGGTATCGGGACGAAGAGCTGGCCAATAAGGACGAAACGTTTTTTGGACTGATCCATCCGGAGGACAAGGCGGCGGTGGAAGAGGCGGTGCGGCGGCACTTCGAGGAGCGCATGCCGTTCCATTTTGAATGCCGCCTGCGCCACAAGAATGGGACTTACCGCTGGGTGCTTTCGCGAGGAGAAGCCGTGCGCGATGCCACGGGGCGGCCGGTGCGTGTGACCGGCACGATCACCGACTGCACCGAGAGGCATGAGGCGGAGGAGCGCCTGGCCGCCAGCTTGCGGGAAAAAGAGATTCTTCTGCGCGAAGTCCATCACCGCGTGAAGAACAATTTGCAGATCATCTCCAGTTTGCTCTATTTCCAGTCCAAGAAGATGAAGAATGCGGAAGACATCACCGTTTTCCAGGAAGGGCAGGACCGCCTGCGTTCCATGATCATGGTGCACGAGACCCTGCACCGCTCGGGGGATCTGGCGCGCATCGATTTTGGGGAGCACGTGAGGGCTCTGGCCGCGGCCCTGCGCCAGAACAGCACCATTTCCCAGGGCAGGATCGATATCGAAGTGGATGCCGAAGAGATCGCCTTGGCCATGGAAGTGGCCCTGCCCTGCGGCATGATCGTGAACGAGCTGCTGACCAACGCCTACAAGCACGCTTTTCCCCAGGGGCGCGGAGGGCTGGTGCGCGTGAAGGCGCGGCGGGACGGAGACGTGCTGAAAATCGCCGTGACGGATACGGGCGTGGGGCTGCCCCAGGAATTGGATACGGGCAAGTCCGCCAGTTTTGGCATGCAGTTGATTCGCGGCCTGCTGCTGCAGTTGAACGGGACCATGGAAATGCGCAGCAGCAGGGGCACCTCGGTGCTTCTCGAGATTCCCATGCCGGTGCGGGCGGCCGAGGCGAATGAACTTGCCCCGGCGGACTGAAATAGGCGGCGATGCCGGGAACAAGGAAAGGACTGCGGAGAACGCAGCGGGAATGAGGGGACGTGAGTAAGGCCAGAATCATGATCGTGGAAGACGAAGCGCTGATCGCCATGGAGTTGAAGGACCGCCTCGAGCTGCAGGACTACAATGTGTGCGGAACGATGGCGCGCGGAGAAGATGCCGTGCGGGGAATCGTGGATCTGCATCCGGATCTGACCCTCATGGACATCAATCTGGCCGGAGAAATGAACGGGATCGAAGCCGCGGGCAAGATGCGGGAAAACGGAATTCCGGTCATTTATCTGACGGCCTATTCCAGCCCGGAGATGGTGCGGCAGGCGGCGCACACCGAGCCCTACGGATTTCTGGTCAAGCCTTTCAATGAGACCGAACTGCGGGCCACCGTGGAGACGGCCCTCTACAAGCACGGCATGGAGCGCAAGCTGCGGGCCAGCGAAGCGCGCCTGGCGGAAGCCCAGCGCATTGCGCATATCGGAAATTGGGACTGGGACGTAGCCAAGAACGAGCTGTACTGGTCGGACGAAATTTACCGAATTTTCGGGGTGAATCCTCAGGAATTCGGGGCGACCTACGAGGCCTTCCTGAGTTTCGTGCATGCAGAAGACCGCGGGTACGTGGACCGCTCCGTCCAGGAAGCCTTTAAGGGAAAGAGTTCCTACAACATCGAGCACCGCGTGGTGCGGCCGGACGGCGAGATGCGCTACGTGCATGAGCAGGCGCAAGTGTTCCGCGACGGCGGCGGAAACGTGGTGCGCATGGCCGGAACGGTGCAGGACATCACCAAGCGCAAAATTGCCGAGGAGAAAAGCCGCGAGGCCAGCCACCTGGTCCAGGAGATCCTGGCCAGCGTGACGGACGCCTTCGCCGCGGTGGACCGGGAAGCGCGCATCACCTACTTGAACGACCATGCGGTGACGCTGTGGCGGCATGCGCGGGAAGATCTGCTGGGGAAAAGTTTGTGGGTGGTCTTTCCGGAAGCCCTGGGGACGCCGTTTTATAAGGAAGTCATGAAGGCAGTGGAGAATGGCGAGCTGGTGCATTTCGAGGAGCTGTATCCGCCGTTTAATACATGGTTTGAAGTGGATGTCTATCCCTCGCCGGAAGGGGCTTCGATCTTTTTCCGGGACGTGACGGCTCGCCGACTGGCGCAGGAAGAGCGGGAAAACCTGGTGCAGGAGCTGACGCGAGCTCTGGCCAACGTGAAGACCCTGAGCGCCATGCTGCCCATCTGTTCGGCGTGCAAAAAAATCCGCGACGATAAGGGCTATTGGAGCCAGATCGAGGAGTACGTCAGAAAACACACGGACACCCAGTTCAGCCACGGTATCTGTCCCGATTGCGTGCGGACACTCTACCCGGAAGTGGCCGACAGCGTCGAAGCGCGGCTCAAGGAAGTGCAGGAAAGAGAAGGGCAGGAGGAGTAGTTGCCGCTCGGAGTCCGCGTTGGTGGTAACTCCCGCCTGAAATCAGAATCAAGTTCAAGGATTTTCCGTGGAGAAAAGTGCGTTCCTGATTGACGCGGTGCAAGGGGTGTGTTAGAAACGGCGCATAGGATTGATGCGCTTTTAGCGTGTAAGCGGCTGATTCCACCGGGGCTATGGGCGACGAGCCGAAAGACCGACAGCCAGATGCTGGAGCCGCGGGCGAGCCGCCTGCGGGAGCGGCGCCGTCAGCCGCCGGAACTCCTGTAAAACCTGCCCCGCCTCCCCCTCCACCCAAAGCGGCGCCTCCCGCGCCCGTTCCCCTCGACAATGCCCTCGTCCAGCGCTATCGCGCGCGTTTCGGCGAAGCGGTGCGCGAGGCCGTCGAGGACCGCAAGCAAGCCATCCTGCTGGTGGAGCGGGAGCGCCTTGAGGAAATTGCCCGCTACACCCGCGACGAGGAAAAATTCAATTTGCTCAGCGATTTGACCGCCGTGGACTGGCCCCGGCGCGAGAAGCGCTTCGATGTCATCCTGAATTTCTATTCCTTCGCGCACAACTCCCGCTTGCGCCTCAAGGTGCACGCCGCCGAGGGGGAAAGCGTGGCCACCGTGAGCGGGATCTGGCCCACGGCCAACTGGCTCGAGCGCGAAGTCTACGACATGTTCGGGATACCGTTTGCCGGGCATCCCGACCTGAAACGCATTTTGCTCCCAGAGGAGTGGCAGGGTTTTCCTCTGCGCAAGGATTACGACATCCTCAAGCAGGACGAAGCCTGGGTGCGGGAAAATCTGGGCATCCAGAGCGGGCAGTAGGAAGAGGCGCGATTGGCGGAGACAACGCAAAACGGAGCGGGCCAAGCAGGCAGCGGAAGCGCGCCGCATACGCTGCTGGGCGCCGACGAGCTGATCCTCAACATGGGGCCGCAGCATCCTTCGACGCACGGCGTCCTGCGCGTGAAGCTGAAGCTCGATGGCGAGCGCGTGGCCGGCTCCGAGTGCGTCATCGGCTATCTGCACCGCGGCGTCGAAAAAATCGCCGAGCACCGCAGTTATCAGCAGTTCGCCCCCTACGTGGACCGCATGGATTACGTCGCGGCGGTGAGCAACGGCCTGGGCTACTGCGAGGCGGTCGAAAAACTGATGGGCGTGGAAGCGCCGCCGCGGGCCAAAGTGATTCGCACGCTCCTCACCGAACTGCAACGCATCGCCAGTCACTTGCTCTGGCTGGCCACCCATGCCCTGGATATCGGCGCGCTCACCCCGCTCTTCTATTGCTTCCGCGAACGCGAAGAGATTCTCAAAATTCTGGAGAAATACTGCGGCGCGCGGCTCACCACCCATGCCTTCCGCATCGGCGGATTGCAGTACGACGCCTATGACACGATGGAGAAGGACGTCGAGCGCTTCTGCGCCGATTTCCTCAAGCGCATCGTCGAATACGAAGACCTGCTCACCGGCAACCGCATCTGGCTTGGGCGCACCAAAGGCGTGGGCGTGCTCTCCGGCGAGGACGCCATTGCCATGGGCGTGACCGGCCCGGTGCTGCGCGCCAGCGGCGTGCAATGGGACATCCGCAAGGCCATGCCCTATGCCGCCTATGACCAATTCGAATTCGACATTCCCATCGGCAAAAACGGCGACACGTTCGACCGCTACGTGGTGCGCATGGAAGAGATGCGCCAGTCGGTGCGCATCTGTCGCCAAGCCATCGGAAAAATTCCCGCTGGGCCCATCCTGGCCAAGGTGGGAAAAGTTCTCAAGCCGCCCGTGGGCGAGGTCTATCACGCCATCGAAGCGCCCAAGGGCGAACTGGGCTACTACATCGTGAGCGACGGCACGGTGCAGCCCTACCGCGTGCGCATCCGCCCGCCCTCGTTCGTGAATTTGCAGGCCTTCGACAAAATGGCCCGCGGCCATCTGGTCGCCGACGTGGTGGCCATCATCGGGACGCTGGATATCGTGCTCGGGGAAGTGGACCGATGACGCACGGACTCCAGGAGCTGCTGAAGGCCGTGCTGGCCTCGCCGTATACGCTGCCGGTTATTTATGGCGTGGTGATCGTTGCGGTGCTTCCCCTGGTGGCGGGGTACGTGGTGCTGGTCGAGCGCAAGGTCATGGCGGACATGCAGGCCCGCCTGGGGCCCATGCGCGTCGGTCCCCACGGGCTGCTACAGCCCATCGCTGACGCGGTCAAGCTCCTGCTCAAGGAAGACATCATCCCGGAAAAGGCGGACGTGTGGATCTTCTGGCTGGCCCCGCTCGTCTCGGTGACCGCGGGCATGCTGGCGCTGGCCCCCGTGGGCATCGGCCCGGCGTTTCAGATCGCCAGGGATATCAACGTCGGGATTCTCTTCGTGGCGGGCATCAGCTCGCTGGGCATATTCGGAATTGTCCTGGGCGGCTGGGCCTCCAACAGCCATTATTCGCTGATGGGCGCTTTGCGCAGCGCCGCGCAACTGGTGAGTTACGAGACGGCGGCGGGCATGGCCCTGGTCAGCGGGTTGCTCCTGGGCGGAAGCCTGCAAATCCGCGCGCTGGTCGAGGAGCAGGCGAAGCAGGGTGTATGGTTCGTGGCCCTCGCCCCGGTGGCGTTCTTCATTTATCTGGTGGCCTCGATTGCCGAAACCAACCGCGCGCCGTTTGATCTTCCCGAAGCGGAATCCGAACTGGTGGCCGGCTACATGACCGAGTACAGCGGATTCCGCTGGTCCCTCTATTTCTTGGCGGAGTACGCCAACATGATGGTGGTGGGGTCGGTGGCCACCACGATTTTTCTCGGCGGGTGGTTGCGGCCCTTCGCCGGAGTGGGCGGCGCAGCCGGAACGGCGCTCGATTGCCTGCCGGGAGCGCTGCTGCTGGGCGTGGCAGGATATTGCCTGTATCGCGCTCCGAAACAGCCGGTGGCCGTGCAGAAACTCGTGATGGTGGCCGTGGCCGGATTGTGCGCGGCGCTCGCCGCAGCTCTGCTGGCACCCGTCTTCGTGGCCCAGGCGCTCTGGATGAAGCCGGGAATTCACGGAGCGTTCTGGTTTCTGCTGAAGGTCGGCGGCTACATCTATCTGTTCATGTGGCTGCGCTTCACGCTGCCGCGCTACCGCTTCGACCAGCTGATGCGCTTGGGATGGTATTTCCTCATTCCCGTCTCCATCGTCAACGTGATGGGCATCGGCATTGCTCTTGTGCTGCACTGGGAGCGCGGCATGCATCTGGCGCTGGCCCTGGGCCTGACCACGCTGATGACGCTCGCGGTGGCCGGAGTCCTGGTGCGCGCGGAGCTGAAGCGCGAGGAGCAGTTGCGGCAGGGAGCCGCAGGGGACGCCTATGCTGGATAAGGTGATTTTCTATTTCTTCGCGGCGATCGCCGTGGGCTCGGCGCTGCTGATGATCACCCGGCGCAGCGCCGTGCACAGCGCCATCTTCCTCACCACCACGCTGCTGGCCACCGCGGGGATTTTTCTGCAATTGCGCGCGGAGTTTCTCTTCATCGTGCAGATTATTCTCTACGTCGGCGGGATCATGGTGCTGTTCATCTTCGTCATCATGCTGGTAAACCTGGACGTGGCCGCGCAGCAGATTCAGTACAGCCGTCAGAAGTGGGTGGCGCTGGCTCTGGCCCTGGCGCTGGCCGGGCAAGTGGGAGCCATGCTCTGGCGCGCGGGAAAACTGCCCGGCCAGGGTCTGCTGGTGCGCGGCGTGCCCGCGGCAGAAAGCCTGCCCCCCAACGCCGAGGCTGTGGCCCGGAGCCTGTTCGGGCCGTACATGCTCTCCTTTGAAATCGCTTCGCTACTGTTGCTCGTGGCCATGATCGGCGCCGTGGTAATGGCCAAGAAGAAGGTGTGAGGGAACGATGCTGCCGGTAAGCCATTATCTGATTCTGAGCCTGGCGCTGTTCATCATTGGCGTCGTGGGCGTTCTGACGCGCCGCAACGTCATCGTCATCCTGATGTCCATCGAACTGATCCTCAACGCGGTGAATATCAACCTGGTGGTGTTTTCGCGGCTCTATGGCGACGCCGCCGGGCAGGCCTTCGCCGTATTCATCATCACCGACGCCGCGGCGGAAGCCGCCGTGGGCCTGGGCATCATCATCGCCTTTTTCCGCAACCGCGAAACGGTCCTGGCGGATGAAATGGATTTGCTGAAATGGTAGCGCTGCAAGAGAAAGAGAGTCGGGGCGGAGCATGATGCCGGCAGGTTATTTTCTGCAACACATCTGGCTGATCCCGCTTTTTCCGCTGGTGACGGCGGCGGCCATGCTGATTTTCGGTCGCAGGCTCGCCAACAGCGTCGTGAGCGTTCTCTGCGTAGGCAGCGTGGCGGTGGCGTTTGTCCATGCGGCGGGAGCGGTTTGGCAACTGCTGGCGCTGGCTCCCGAGCATCGCGTCGTGCAGATGATTCTCTTCGACTGGGTTCCGGCGGGGCCCATGCATACCTCGGGGGGGCAGTTGACGCAGTTCACCGCGGATTGGGGTATGCTCCTCGACCCGCTCTCCAGCGTGATGGTTCTGGTGGTGACCGGCGTGGGCCTGCTGATTCACCTCTATTCGGTCGGCTACATGGGCCACGAGGGAGGCTACTACCGTTTCTTCGGGTACTTGAATCTGTTCATGTTCGCCATGCTGACTCTGGTCCTGGCGAATAATCTCCTCCTGCTGTTTGTGGGATGGGAAGGCGTGGGGCTGTGCAGCTATCTGCTGATCGGATTTTATTTCCTGAAGAAATCCGCGTCGGACGCGGGGAAGAAAGCGTTCATCGTCAACCGCATCGGCGACGCGGGATTTCTGCTGGGAATTTTCCTGATTGCTTCGACGCTGGGGACGATTCGGTTTACCAGCGAAGGGCTGGGCGATGCCGGTGCGTTTCCGGGAATTTTGCAGTCGCTCGGCGCGGCAGTGAATAGCGGCGCGCTCGCCTATGGCGCCCCGGTCCTGACGGCGATCGCCCTGCTGCTCTTCGTTGGCGCCTGCGGCAAATCGGCGCAGATTCCGCTCTACGTCTGGCTCCCCGACGCCATGGAAGGCCCCACACCGGTGAGCGCCCTGATTCATGCCGCCACCATGGTCACCGCGGGCGTCTACATGGTCGCGCGGATGAACGCCATCTATCAGCTTTCACCCCTGGCCATGCAGGTTGTGGCGATCACCGGCGCGGCGACGGCGATTTTCGCGGCGACGATGGGCTTGGCGCAAAACGACATCAAGAAAGTGCTGGCGTATTCCACCATCAGCCAGCTGGGCTACATGTTCCTGGCGCTCGGCGTGGGCGCGTTTTCCGCCGGAATTTTTCATTTGATGACCCATGCTTTTTTCAAAGCATTGCTGTTCCTCGGTAGCGGCAGCGTCATTCACGCCCTCTCCGGCGAGCAGGACATGCGCAAAATGGGCGGCCTGTGGAGCCGCATCCCGGTAACGGCAAAAACGTTTGTTGTCGGGGCGGTGGCCATTGCGGGAATACCGCCGCTGGCGGGATTTTTCAGCAAGGACGAGATTTTGGGCAAGGCCTTCGAACATTCGCGCGCCCTGTGGCTGGTGGGATTCGTGACCGCAGGACTGACCGCGTTTTATATGTTCCGCCTTGTGAACATGACCTTCTTTGGCGCTTCGCGGGTCGAGCATTCCGTCGAGCATCACATCCACGAATCGCCGAAGACGATGACCGTGCCCCTGATGGTTCTGGCGGCGCTGTCCATCGTGGGCGGATGGATTGGCTGGCCCGCGGCGCTGGGCGGGAGCAACCGGTTTGAAAAGTTCCTCGATCCGGTGATGGCCCCGGCGTGGACGTATGCGCTGCACGGTCAACAGCGCCCCATTCTCCATGTGGTCGTGAAGGATATGACCCACACTCTGGGCGCATCGCTGCTTGAATACGCCCCGATGGTTTTGTCGGTGCTGGTGGCGCTGGCGGGAATCTTCATCGCTTACCTGTTTTATTTGAAGGAGCCGGACGCTCCGGAAAAAATCGCCGCCGCGGCGCCGTGGCTCTACCGCCTGGTCTACAACAAATATTACGTGGACGAAATCTACGACGGCCTGTTCGTCAACCGCGCGAAGGATTTGGGGACGTTCCTGGGCCTATTCGACGAGAAAATCATCAACGGCCTGGGTGTGGACGGAACCGGCTGGCTCACCCGGTTCGGCTCCAGCGTATCCATCTTGTGGGACAAGTGGGTGGTGGACGGCGCGGTGAATCTTTCCGCGGCGGTGGTGCGCGTCTTTGCGCGCATCGCCAGTTTTGTGCAGACCGGCGTGGTTTCCAATTACGCGCTGCTGATCGTGCTGGGGATGCTGGCCTTGCTGGGTTATTACGGAAATCTTTTGCGGCACGTCGTGCGCTGAAAGGCGAAGAGTATGGCTCTTCTAGATCATCATCTGCTGAGCGTGATTCTGTTCACGCCGCTGGCCGGGGCGCTGCTGTTGCTGCTAGTGCCCCGGGCCATGGAGAACGCCCACCGCGTTCTGGGCAACGTCTTCGGCGTGCTGGGGTTTGTCGTTTCGCTGCCGCTGCTGGCCCGCTTTCGCCCGGATGTGGCCGGCTATCAGTTCCGGGAAAACGCCGACTGGATTCCCTCCATCGGCGCGCACTATTCGCTGGGCATGGACGGCATCAGCTTTCTTCTCGTGCTGCTGACCACGCTGCTGGGAATGATTTCGATTCTCTCGTCGTGGAAGGCGATCCAACTGCGCAAGAAGGAGTATTACATTCTCTTTCTTCTGTTGCAGACGGGCATGCTGGGCGTGTTTCTGTCGCTCGACTTTTTCCTCTTCTACGTCTTCTGGGAAGTGATGCTGGTGCCCATGTACTTCCTGATCGGCGTGTGGGGAAGCGAGCGACGCCTGTATGCGGCCATCAAGTTCTTCCTGTACACGCTGGCGGGCTCGGTGGTGATGCTGCTGGGAATTCTGGCGGTGTATTTCAACGCCGCCAAGAGCGGCGCGCCGCCTACCTTTGACGTCCCCACGCTGCTGGCCGCGGCGCAGCAGTTTCCGGACGGGCTGAAGGTTTGGCTCTTCTGGGGATTTTTCTTTGCCTTTGCCATCAAGGTGCCCATGTTCCCGTTCCACACCTGGCTGCCGGACGCGCATACGGAAGCGCCCACGGCGGGCTCGGTGATTCTGGCCGGTGTTCTCCTGAAAATGGGCACGTACGGTTTTGTGCGCTTCTCGTTGCCGCTGCTTCCCGCCGACGCGGCCCTGCGCGGGAAGATCATTCACATCGTCGTGCTGCTCTCGCTGGTGGGCATCGTCTACGGCGCGCTGGTGTGCATGATGCAGAAAGACATGAAGCGCCTGATCGCCTACAGTTCAGTGAGCCATCTGGGCTTCTGCACGCTGGGAATTTTCGCGCTGACCCCGCACGGCTTGGCCGGCAGCATCCTGCAGCAGATCAATCACGGAATTTCCACCGGGGCGCTGTTCCTGATCGTGGGCGTGCTCTACGAGCGCAGGCACACGCGCCTGATTTCCGAATTCGGCGGACTCTCCACGCCCATGCCCAATTTCGCGGCCATCTACATGATCGTCAGCCTCAGTTCCCTGGGCATGCCTCTGCTCAACGGCTTCATCGGAGAGTTTACGATCCTGCGCGGAGTCTTCGAGGTCAACAAAACGTGGGCAGCATGGGCCGCGCTGGGCGTGATCCTGGGAGCGGCGTATCTGCTGTGGCTCTATCAGCGGGTAATGTTCGGCGCGGTGACCAAGCCGGAAAACGAGAAATTGCCGGACCTGAACCTGCGCGAGTACGCCACGCTTCTGCCGCTGGTGGTCCTGGCCTTCTGGATCGGCATTTATCCCAAGCCGTTCTTCCGCTATCTGGAGAAGCCCGTGCAATTGATCGTCGAAATGGTCAATCCGGGCTACTACAAGAGCGCGGAAGTGAAATCACCCATCGATGGGCCTCTGCCGGTTGCCGGCAGTATCCCGCGGTCGGAGAAAGTCAATGTGGAGGAGCCGGCGAAGTAGCCGGCGGCCATGCCTACCGTCCCCAATCCATTCAGTTTCAACCGGCAGGACCTGGTGCTGATCATGCCGCAGTTGCAGTTGGTGCTGTTCGGCCTGGGCATCCTGCTGATCGATTTCTGGATGGATGCGAAAACCAAGTACATGAACGCGGTGCTGGCGCTGATGGGAACGGTATTCAGCGGCTACGCGCTTTCGCGGCTGTATATTCAGTTGAGCGTGCGCGCGGAAATGGGAGAGAAAGCCGGAGGGCTGGCGGGATTTCATGACAGTATTTTCGTGGACCCCTTCGCGATCTTTTTTTCGGCGCTGTTTCTGGCGGCCACGGCCCTGGTGGCGCTGCTCTCCGTAAAATATCTGGAAATTGAAGAGGAGCATCACGGCGAATACTACGCGCTGATGCTGTTTGCCTGCGCGGGCATGATGTTCATGGCCAGCGGGAACGATCTGGTGGTGTTGTTTCTGGGGCTGGAGACGATGGCCATCAGCTTTTACGTGCTGACGGGATTCTTGCGGCGGGAGCGGCGTTCGAACGAGGCGGCGGTGAAGTACATGCTGCTGGGGGCTTTCAGCTCCGGGATTCTGGCGTACGGTTTTTCGCTGCTCTACGGGATCGGCGACTCGACGAACATCCAGGGAATCGGAACGCGACTGGCCGAGCGCGTGCGTGTGATGGAGTTAGTGAAGATGACGCAGATGGGCGGGGCGATGGGAGAGCAGGTGCGCCGCTCTCTGGAAACGCAACTGCCGGGAATCGCGCAGCACGACCCGTTTCTGTGGCAGGTGCTGCCGGTGCTGGCGTTTATGACCGTGGCGGCGGGACTGTTTTTCAAAGTGGCTGCGGCGCCGTTTCACCAGTGGGCCCCGGACGTGTACGAAGGAGCGCCCACGCCCATCGCGGCCTACGTGAGCGTGGCGTCGAAGGCGGCCAGCTTCGCCATGATGGTGCGGATTTTCGTGGCGGTCTTCGGGGCCACGCACGCGCAATGGCTCTACGTGGTGGCGGCGGTGGCGGTGGCTTCGCTGACGTGGGGAAATCTGGCGGCCATCACCCAGACCAACGTGAAGCGGCTGCTGGCCTATTCCTCGATTGCGCACAGCGGGTACATTCTGCTGGGGCTGGCGGCGGGGAGCGCGGTGGGCCTGCAAGGCCTGGCTTACTATCTGATGGTCTATCTGTTCATGACGACTGGGGCGTTCGCCCTGGTGATCGTCCTGCGGCGCAAGGGATTGATCGGCGACGAGCTGGAGGATTTGAACGGCCTGTACCAGCGCAGTCCGGCGGCGGCGGTGCTGCTGCTGATTTTCATGATGTCGCTTGCGGGGATACCGCCGACGGCGGGGTTCATGGCCAAGTATTATATTTTGCAGGCGCTCATCAATACTCAGCATCCCGTGCTGGCGGTGATTGCCGCGCTGTATATCGTTCCCGCGCTTTATTATTATTTCCGCGTGGTGGTGCACGCATGGATGAAGGCGCCGGGGGATGCGCCGCATCCGGTGATGAGTCTGGGGCAGGCGGTGGCGCTGACGGTGGCGGTGTTTGTAACTCTGGCCGCGGGGGTTTATCCTGAACCCTTCGCGCAACTGGCGCGGTTTGCGTTCTCCATTGGAAGATAAGAACTCACAAGCGGAAGGGAAGGAGCCGGGCAAGCGGCAGGAACCGGCGTTTGCGCGGCAGTTCGCCATGGCCATGGAATTGCCGTTCGTGATGGTGTCGGCGATTCTGGTGGGTGGGCTGATCGGATATTTTCTGGACCGCTGGCTGCACACCAAGCCGGTGCTGATGCTGGTGTTCGGGGCGCTGGGATTCTATGCGGGAGTGCGCGACGTGCTGCGGAGGCTGCCGGGTGACGGGGATGGGAAAAAAGGACAGTGAAGGCCAGCGCTTCGCGCGGGCCGAGCGCCGGATTGCCTGGCTGACCCCGGCGCTGGGCGTGGCGGCGGGAGCGGTGGTGGCGTTCACGCATGGGTGGCGGTGGGGATTGGGGATTGCGGTGGGCGGCGGGCTGGGCTGGCTGAATTTTCATTGGCTGCGGCAAGGGCTGGACGCGATGCAGTTGTACGCGGAGGGAAAGTCGGGAGAAGAAGCGCCGAGGGTAAAGGTTCCGCTGCGGACGTGGCTGGGCTTCGGGCTGCGCTACGGTTTGCTCGCGGCCGGGATTTATGTTATTTTTGTTGCAGGTAAAGTCCCCATTTTGAGCATGTTAGTGGGACTTTGCGCGCTGGGAGCGGCGACGCTCGCGGTCAGCGTGATCGAGATACTGCATCCTTCGGAATAGAGAGAGCGCATGGAAGAACACGTAAGCGGGTTGACGCACCTTGTAAACCACTATTTTGGCGGATTGGCGCTGGCGCTGCTGCATGCGCTGCATATTCAGCCGGACAATGTCGAGCTGCCGATTCCCGAGCAGGTGGTGATGTCGTTGGTGGTGCTGGTGCTGGGGACGGTGCTGGTGTTGTGGCTGCGTACGAAGCTGTCGGTGGAGAAGCCGGGCGGGGCGCAGCAGATGGCGGAATTGCTGCTGAAGAATCCGCTGGGATTCGGTATCCAGGATTTGCTCGAGGAGAATACGGGGCACGAGGCGGCGCGTTATCTGCCACTGGTGGGGTCGGTTTCGGTTTTCATTCTGTTCTCGAATTTGCTGGGCCTGTTTCCGCTGTTCTCGTTTCCGACGGGGCAGCTGACAGTGCCGCTGGCGTGCGCGATTCTGACGTTCGTCTATTTCAACTGGCACGGCGTGAGGCATCATGGCGTGGGCGGGTATCTGGGCCATTTTGCGGGGTCGATCTGGTGGCTTTCGCCGCTGATGTTTCCGGTGGAGATCATCAGCACGTGCGCGCGCGTGCTTTCGCTCACGGTGCGTCTCTGGGCCAATATTTTCGCGAGCGACCTGCTGTACGTGATTTTCCTGTCGTTGCTGGTGCCGCCGATGATGGCGGGGTGGAGCAAGAGCCCGGTGCTGGGAATGATCGTGGCGGTTTTCCCGGCGACGATTCCGCTGGCGTTTCTGGGATTGCATATGTTCGTGGCCATTATTCAGACGTATGTGTTCACGCTGCTGCCGGCGATTTATTTGGGGATGGCGACGGCGGACGAGCACTAGGAGCCGGACGGGGCCAGAAAGAGCCGGGGCAAAAGAGCCGGGCTCCCGACCGGGTCGGGATAAATTCCGCCCGGCCTCTACAAAAGCGGGAAAAGAATTTGCTGCTACAGCGTGAGCCCGGCTGCACGAGGGATGTCCGGGAACCACCTCCTGGCGGCATTGTGAAGGAGAAGGCGATGAAGAAAGCAATAAGCATTATGACCGTGCTGGTAACGGCGCTGCTGCTGGCGCCGGGAGCGTTCGCGCAGGCCGGAGGAGCGGCGGCGGGCGAAAAGAGCGGGCTGGTGGCGATTGCCGCCGGGTTCGGGATGGCGCTGGCGGCATTTGGCGGAGCGCTGGGGCAGTCCAGGGTGGCGGCCGCGGCGTGCGAAGGCATTGCGCGGAATCCGGGGGCGACGGGCGCGATTCGCGCGTCGATGATTCTCGGCCTGGTGTTTATCGAGACGCTGGCGCTTCTGACGCTGGTGATCATCTTCGTCAAGGTGTAAGGGACAATTTAACTTAACTGGATTGCAGAGGGCCCGGAGGCGAGAGCTTCCGGGCTCTTTTTGTTTTTGCGGTTGGGATGGCCGTAAGAAAAGAGAAGAGAGATCCCTCCACTGCGGTCGGGATGACAGGCAAAGGCAAGAGCGCGGCGGGGGGAGGACGAGGCGGGGAAGCGTGCCGATGCTGCATGCGGGCACGTCGTGCCGTGCCCCCACGATTCAGAAGAAAAGGCTGGGTAGGGATCAGTGGCCGAAGAGGCGGGGGTTGGAGGCGAAGGCGATGATGTGGTTGGGGAAGAGGCCGAAGTAGACGGTGGCTAGGGCGCAGAGGGCGAGGACGGTTGTCACGGCGCCGGGGAAAGGCAGCGCGGCGGTTTCCTCCTTGGGTTCGCGCATGTACATGACGATGATGAGGCGGAGGTAGTAGTAGGCGGCGATGACGCTGTTGACGCCCAAGAGGACGGCCAAGCCGATGAGGTGGGAGGCCAGGGCGGCTTTGAAGATGTAAAACTTGCCGAAGAATCCGGCGGTGACAGGAATGCCCAGGAGGGAGAGGAGGAAGAGGCTGAAAGCCGCGGCGGCGATGGGCTGGCGCTGGGCGAGACCGGCGAAGTCGTCGAGTTCGATGCGCTTTTCGCCGGCGCCGCCGAGATGGGCGACGACGGAGAAAGCCCCGAGCTTGGCGGCGGCGTAGGCCAGCAGATAGAAGAGAACTGCGGCGACGCCGATCTCATTGGAGGCGGCGAAGGCCACCAGGATATAGCCGGCGTGGGCGATGGAGCTGTAGGCCAGGATGCGCTTTACGTTGGTCTGGAGAAGCGCGCCGAGGTTTCCGGCGAACATGGTGATGACGGCGAGAATCCAGAAGATGCGGGTCCACTCCCCGGCGGCCAGGGGCATTTCGACGAAGATGCGCAGGAGCAGGGCGAAGGTGGCGGCTTTGGGGCCGGCGGAGAAGAGCGCGGTAACGGGCGTGGGAGCGCCTTCATAGACGTCGGGGGTCCAGAGCTGAAAGGGAGCGGCGGCAACCTTGAAGGACAGGCCGATGAGGAGGAGAGCGAGGCCGAGCTTGGGGAGGAGGCCGGGGGCCAGGGGCGTCATTTGGGCGATGACGGTGGTGCCGGTGGAGCCGTAGAGCAGGGCAATGCCGTAGAGAAAGAAGGCGGTGGCGAAGGAGCCGAGAAGGAAATATTTAAGGGCGGATTCGGCGGCCTTGGGGGATTCGCGGCGGTAGCCGGCGAGGATATAGCTGGAAATGGAGCTCATTTCGAGACCGATGAAGGCGGTGAGCATTTCGCGGGCGGAGGCCAGGACGCACATGCCGGCGGCGGCGAAGAAGATCAGGGCGTAGAATTCGGCGGGAGCGAGACTTTCGCGTTCGAGGTAGGAGGCGGAACCGAGAATGACGAGGAAGGCGACGGCGCCGACGAGGAATTCAAAGAAAACGCTTGCGGGGTCGGATCCAATAAGGCCGTAGAAAGCCGCGCCGGGATGGGCGGCGGAACAGCCCACGGAAACCACTGCGGTGAGAGAGCCGGCGAGGGCCAGGAGGGAGAAGGCGGTCCTGGAGCGCAGGAAGGGCTGGAGGAGCATGAGCAGAGTCCCGCCTCCGCAAAAGATGAGGATGGGCAGGACACGCAGGAATTCTTCGCGCGGAGGAAACATTTAGCGGTTTCCAAGCCTTTCCGATGAAGTTGGGGTTGCCGGCGATGCCGGGGTGTTGCGTCGAGCGGGAGACGAAGTCGGAGCCGAAGAGAGATTCCTCGACTTCGTCCCGGCAGAATTCGCCGGGACTCCGCCCGGAATGACAGTGTCGTGGTAGATGGCTGGGGCCACGACCGCGGCTGGCGCGGTGGAAGAGGCTGCGGCAGGCACAGCATCTACCACGGTGGCGGCGGGTTTGGGTGCGGCGGCTTCCTGGGCCTGGGGGCGTTCCATCTGGGTGAGAACGTTCTGGCAGGAGGCGGCGAAGCGGCTGGTGAAATCGAGCGAGCCGATGCCCATCCAGAGGACGACGAAGGCCATGGTGACGAGGATCCACTGCTCGCGCGCGGAGAGGTCGGGGAGTTCCTTGTTCTTGGCGTGGGTCACGGGGCCGTAGAAGACGCGCTGATAGGACCAGAGGAGATAGCCGGCGGAGAGAATGACTCCGAGAGCGGCCCAGGCGGCCCATTTGACGCTGGCCTGGGAAGTGCCCAGAAGAATCAGATATTCGCCGACGAAGCCGTTGAGCATGGGCAGGCCCAGGGAAGAGAGGGCCACGAAGAGAAAGAAAGCGGCGAGGCGGGGCATGGGAGTGGAGAGGCCGCCGAAATCGGAAATCTCAAAGGTGTGGCGGCGGTCATAGAGCATGCCGACGAGGAGGAAGAGCGCGCCGGTGGAGATGCCGTGGTTAAGCATCTGGTAGACCGCGCCCTGGAGAGAGATGTTGTTGAAGGCAAAAATGCCCAGGACGACGAAGCCGAGGTGGCTGACGGAGGAGTAGGCGACGAGTTTTTTGAGATTGGGCTGAACGAGGGCCACGAGCGCCCCGTAGATGATGCCGATGATGGCGAGAGTGGCCACGAGAGGAGCCGCGCGGCGGGAGGCCGCGGGAAACAGCGGCAGGCAGAAGCGCAGCATGCCGTAGGTGCCCATCTTGAGGAGGACGCCGGCGAGGATGACGGAGCCGGCAGTGGGGGCTTCGACGTGAGCGTCGGGCAGCCAGGTGTGCAGCGGGAAAAGGGGAACCTTGATGGCAAAGGCCAGGAAGAAGGCGGAGAAGAGCAGCAATTCGGCGCGGGGAGAGAGCGAGACATAGCCGGCCTGGAGCATGGTCTGGATGGTGGGGAGGTCGAAGGTGCCGGTGATGGTATAGAGCCAGACGATGGCGACGAGCATGAGGATGGAGCCAGCCATGGTGTAGAGGACGAATTTTACGGCGGCGTAGATGCGGCGCTCGTGGCCCCAGATGCCGATGAGGAAATACATGGGAAGAAGCATCACTTCCCAGAAGAGGAAGAAGAGGAAGAGGTCGAGGGAGAGGAAGACGCCGACGACGCCGACTTCGAGGAGGAGGAGCATGAAGAAAAATTCCTTCACGCGGTGCTGGATGCTCTTCCAGGAGGCCAGGATGGAGATGGGGGTGAGGAACGTGGTGAGGATGACGAGGAAGAGGCTGATGCCGTCAACGCCGAGGTGATAGTGAATGGGCGGGGAGGCGATCCAGGCGCGCAGTTCCTCGAGATGATAAGCGGAAGAGCCTACGGGAACGGCGGGGACAAGGAGGAGGGAGAGAGCGAATTCGACGAGGGAAACGGCAAGAGCTACCCGGCGAATCCAGACGTGGTCATCGCCGCGAAGGATCAGCAGGGCCAGAGCGCCGAGCGCGGGGAAGAAGATCAGAACCGAAAGCAAATGTCCAGCAGGCATCTCAGGGCACCATTCCAGCGGCCGGCTTGAGCATCGGCCAGAAGATCACAGCAAGAATCAGGAGCGCGCCAATCACCACCCAGACGGCGTAGCTGCGGGTGTTGCCGGAGTGCGCGCGGCGGAGGCGGTCGCCGAGGGCGGTCGTGCCTGCGGCGGCGCCGTTGACCGCGCCGTCGATCCCGGAGGCGTCCACCGCGCGCCAGAGGACGTTGTCCGAGATCCACACGAGCGGGCGGATGATGACGGCGGCGTAGAGTTCGTCCACGTAGTATTTGTTGAGCAGGGTGGTGTAGGCGCCCTTGGCGGACTTGGCGATCTGGTCGGCGACGCCGGGCCTGCGGAGATAGAGCCAGAAGGCCAGGAAGAAGCCGAGGAAGGCGGTGGCGACGGCGACTCCGGCAAGGGTGAGTTCGAGCGAGTGCTCTGCGGCTTCGGAAACGGCGGCGGTGGCGGCTTCCGGAGCGGCTTCGGCGCCGAAGACGGGGGCGAGGAACGCGGTGAAGTGGTCCGTGCCGCCCCAGAAGGAGGGCGCGGCCATCCAGCCGCCGATGATGGAGAGCAGGGCCAGGACGACGAGGGGGCCGAGCATGCTCTTGGGCGATTCGTGGACGTGGACGTGATGTTCGTCAAAGCGGGGCTTGCCGTGGAAGGTGAGGAAGATGAGTCGGAACATGTAGAAGGCGGTCATCAGGGCGCTGGCCAGGCCGACAGCATAGAGGATGCGGCCACCGGGGGCGTGCTGGAAGGCGCTGAAGAGAATAGCGTCCTTGCTGAAGAAACCGGCGAAGCCGGGAGCGCCGGCGATGGCCAGGGTGCCCATGAGCATGGTGAAGTACGTCCAGCGAATTTTGCCGCTGAGACCGCCCATGCGGGTGACTTCCTGCTCGCCGCCCATGGCGTGGATGACGCTTCCGGCGGCGAGGAAGAGCAGGGCCTTGAAGAAGGCGTGGGTCATGAGATGGAAGATGCCGGCGGAGAAGGCGCCGACGCCGCAGGCCAGGAACATGTAGCCGAGCTGGCTGACAGTGGAGTAGGCGAGAATTTTTTTGATGTCGGTCTGCACGAGGCCGATGGTGGCGGCGAAGAAAGCGGTGGCGGCGCCGACGCTGGCAACGACGAGCATGGCCGTGGGCGCGTGGGTGAAGAGAATGTGTGAGCGGGCGACCACGTAGACGCCGGCGGTGACCATGGTGGCGGCGTGGATCAAGGCGCTGACGGGCGTGGGGCCTTCCATGGCGTCGGGGAGCCAGACGTAGAGGGGCAGCTGGGCGGATTTGCCGGTGGCGCCCATGAAGAGGAGGAGGCAGGAGATGGTGAGGATGCCGAACTGGCCGAGGGCGTCGGCGGGAAGTTCGCGGGTTTTGTCGAAGACGGTGACGAAATCAAGCGAGCCGAAGGTGCGGAAGAGGAGGAACATGCCGAGCATGAAGCCGAAATCGCCGATGCGGTTGACGATGAAGGCTTTCTTCCCGGCGTCGGAGGCGGACTTTTTCAGGAAGTAGAAGCCGATGAGCAGATAGCTGGCGAGGCCCACGCCTTCCCAGCCGACGAAGAGGAGAACGTAGTTGGCGGCCATGACCAGAATGAGCATGAAGAACATGAAGAGATTGAGGTAGGAGAAGAAGCGGTAGTAGCCGCCTTCGTGGGACATGTAGCCGGTGGCGTAGATGTGGATGAGCCAGCCGACGCCGGTGACGACGAGGAGCATGACGATGGTGAGGTGATCGATCTGGAGGTCGAAGCCGGCGCGGAAGGTTCCGGCGGCGATCCAGGTGAAATATTGCTTCACCCAGGGGAGAGCCTGCTGGGCCGCGGGGAGATTCAGGAATTCGCGGACGCACTCGAGGGCGGCGAGGAACGAGAGGCCGGTGGAGCCGATAGCGACGGCAGTAACGGCCTTATTGGGCCATTTCGCGCCGAAGAGGCCGCTTAGGCCGTTGATGGCCGCGCCGAGAAGGGGCAGCAGGGGAATGATCCAGAGATGGTTGAGTATGAGCATCAGAATTTCATCAGATCCATGCGCTCGACGTTCAGAGACTGCCGATGGCGCGCGATTAGGATAATAATGCCGAGGCCGACGGCGGCTTCCGCCGCGGCGACCACGATGACGAACAGGACAAAAACCTGGCCGTCGAGCTTGCCGAGAACCTGGCTAAAGGTGACGAAGGCCAGGTTGACGGCGTTGAGCATGAGCTCGATGGACATGAAGATGGTGATGATATTGCGTTTAAAGACGAAGGCGACGATCCCCAAACCGAAGAGGATGGCGCTGAGGACGAGGTAGTAGCCGGCCGGAACCATGTCAATTCTCCCGCTGGGCGAGAACCAGCGCGCCCAGAATCGCGACAAGGATTAAGAAGGAGGTGAGCTCGAAGGGGAAGACGAATTCCCGGAACAGGAGCATGGAAAGCCCGCGGGTGGAAGCGGCGGTCACGGGGGCCTGGGCCGCGGCGTGCGAGGAGCGCAGGACGGCGGCGGCGAGGAATCCGGAAAGAGCCAGGGCCAGGGGAATGCCGGCGACGCGGGCGATGCGGGAGAGGGAAGTGCGCTCTTCCTCGCCGGCGTTGAGAAGCATAATGACGAAGACGAAGAGAACCATGATGGCGCCGCCATAGACGATGATCTGGACGGCGGCGACGAATTCGGCGCCTTGCAGCAGGTAGAGTCCGGCGAGGGCGACCATGACGACGATGAGAGCCAGCGCGCTGTGAATGGGATGGCGCGCGGCGATGAGCGTGACGGCGCCGAGAACGGCGAGCGCGGCGAGCACGAAGAAAACGATGAGTTGCGGTGTCATAGCGCGCGAATCTCCCCCTGGGCCGGCGAGCGCATCAGCGGAGCCCCCACTTGAGAATCCCCAGGCTGGTCAGCAGGACGTTGGCGATGGAAAGCGGCAGCAGAATTTTCCAGCCAATGGCCATGAGCTGGTCGTAGCGGAAGCGCGGGAGAGTTCCGCGCATCCACACGTAGAAAAAGATGAAGATGAAAACTTTGAGGAGGAACCAGAACGGCCCCTGGATGTAGTTGTTGACGGGAGCGAAGAACAGCAGCAGCGCGGAGAGGGCGCAAAGGGCCGTGCCGACGCCGGGGAGGACGAGCTTGCCGAGAATGGTTTCGTAGCGAATGCCGTCGATCAAGAGAAGGACGCCGAGAACGGCGAGGAGGGCGCTGGGGATGAAGTGGGTCCAGGACCAGGCGGAGGGGAAGGGAGAGGTCCAGCCGCCGAAGAACATGATGGTGGCGAGGCAGGAGACGGTGATCATGTTGGCGTATTCGCCCATGAAGAACATGGCGAATTTAAAGCTGGCGTATTCGGTGTTGAAGCCGGCGACGAGTTCGGATTCCGCTTCGGGAAGGTCGAAGGGGGCGCGGTTGGTTTCGGCGATGGCCGCAACGAAATAGCAGAAGAAGCCGATGATCTGGGGAAAGGGTCCGGCGATGACGTTCCAGCGGGGAAGCAGGCCGAAGAACATGCGGCCTTCCTGGGCGGTGACGATTTCGCGGAGATTGAAGCTGCCGGCCATAAGGATGACGCCGACGACGGACATGGTGAGGGCCAGCTCGTAGCTCATCATTTGCGCAGAGCTGCGCAGGCCGCCGAGGAGAGGATATTTGCTGTTGGAAGCCCATCCGGCGAGGGCCACACCATAGACGCCCAGGGCGGTGATGGCGAAGAGGACGAGCAGGCCGATATTGAGGTCGACGATGCCGAGCGAGGTTTCGTACTGCGTGCCCAGTATGGAGAAGCGCAGCGGCTGCGGGCCGAAGGGAATGACGGCGAGCGAGGTCAGCGCAAGCGCGAGCGAGAGAAAGGGCGCAAGCAGAAAGACGAAGCGGTCCACCCCGGCGGGCATGGGGTCTTCCTTGAAAAGAAATTTGAGGCCGTCGGCGAGCGGCTGCAGGAGGCCGTGCGGGCCTACGCGGTAGGGGCCCCAGCGGGACTGAATGTGGGCGAGAACCTTGCGCTCGAACAGGCTGAGGTAGGCCAGCACGGTGAGAAGGATGAACAGCAGCAGGCCGCACTTGACCAGTGCGATGACGAGAAAGGAATGCTGGCGGAGGATGTTGATGATGTCGGTCACGGCTTGGGTTCGCTCTCCGGTAAGGATTGCATCATGGTGCAGTAACGGCCCAGGGTGCCGCTGGTGAAGAGGGTGTCCTGGGCGGTACGGATGAGGTTCGCGGGAACGTCGTACGGGGCGTGGCCGTTGCGCGAGATGGAGATGCGCGACTGCTCGGCGCCGCCGGTCGCGAGCCCGGCCCGCGGAACATCATACCCTTTGACGGTCTTGCGAATCTCGTCGAAAACGGCTTCAGAGCCGCGGTAATGGAAGGCTTTTCCTAGCCCCAGCTTTTCCAGCTGGTGGGAAAGGATGCGGAGCAGGTCGAAATCGCTGCGCGGGCCCATGACTTCTGCGGCTTTGTGGAGAAGCTGGAGTTCGCCGGACGTGTTGGTGACGGTGCCGTCTTTTTCGTAGGCGCCTGCGGCGGGGAAGACGATGTCGGCCTGCTGGGCTGTTTCAGTAAGAAAGAGTTCGTGGACGATGAGCAGGCCGAGGCTGCCGCGGCTGCCGTCGCGCTTGCCGAAATGGAGCAGCGGATTGGCGCCGACGACGTAGAGAGCCTTGAGCTTGCCGGACTGCGCGGCTTCGACCATTTCGGGAGCGGTCAGGCCGGGCTTGGAGGGGATCTTGGCGTCCCAGAGCTTTTCGAAAGATCCGTGGGCGGCGCGGTCATCGAGATGAGCGTAGCCGGGGAAGCGGTCGGGGAGCAGGCCCATGTCGGCGGCGCCGCGGGAATTGGCGTAATCGCCGAGGGCCATGAAGCGGACCCGGGCGGAAAGTTTGGAGGCGAAGGCGGCGAGCTGGGTGATGGCCGCGCCGGAAAGTTCCGAGCCGAAGACAATGGCCAGATCGGTTTCGGCTTCGAGGGCGGCTTTCAGCGAAGTGAGAGCGGTGACGATGTCGGTGGGAAGCGGTTCCTGCCCGGTGGCCAGCCAGCGAACGGCGGCGGCTTCCTGGCGGGGGAGCAGCTTCACGAACTGAGTGGCCTTGCGCTTGAGGCGGATTTCGCTGGAGTTGAGGATATATAGGCGCGCGCCGTTGTGACGGATGGCGGAGCGGATCTGCCAGGCGACGAGGGGATTCTGGTCGGTGGGGTCGTTGCCGATGAGCAGAACGGATTGGGCGTTTTCGAGATCGCCCATGGTGAGCTGCTTGGAAGCGGCGTCTTCGCCGAGAGCGGAGAGCAGGCCGGCGTAGTCGGCGGTGCGGTGGTGGTCAATGTTGTTGGTGCCGAAGCTGGCGCGGGCGAGGCGCTGGAGGAGATAGTTCTCCTCGTTGGAGGTGCGGTTGGAGCCGATGAAGCCGATAGAATCGGGGCCCGCGGAGTCGAAGACCTGCTTCAAGCGAGTGGCGGCGGCCGTGGCGGCTTCTTCCCAGGAGACGGGATAGAGTTTGCCGTCCTTGCGGAGGAGGGGCTGGCGGATACGCTCGGGGTGAGAGGTGAAGTCGAAGCCGAAGCGGCCCTTGACGCAGAGAAAGTCCTTGTTGATGCCGGAGAGGTCGCGGTTATTGGCGCGCAGGATCTCGTGGTTGCGGACGCTGAGAGTGGTCTTGCAGCCGTTGGAGCAATGGGTGCAGACGGTGGAAACGTACTGCATTTCCCAGGGGCGGGTCTTGTAGCGATAAGCGCCGGAGGTGAGAGCGCCGACGGGGCAGATGTCAATGCACATGCCGCATTCTTCGCATTCGAGATGGTCGCCGCGGTTGGGAGTGATGATGCTGTTGACGCCGCGCATGCCCACGCCGAGGGCTTTCACGTCCATGCCTTCATCGCAGACGCGCACGCAGCGGAAGCAGAGGATGCAGCGCGGGGCGTCGTAATAGACGAGGTCGGACCACTTTTCCTCGGGGCGGTGGAGCTTTTCCTCGACAAAGCGGCTGGTGTCCGCGCCGTAGCGGAAGACCATGTCCTGAAGTTCGCATTCGCCGCCCTTGTCGCAGACGGGGCAGTCGAGGGGGTGATTGGCGAGGAGAAATTCGAGCATGGCCTTGCGGGCCTGGCGGACGGTTTCGGAATCGGTGCGCACGACCATGCCTTCGGTGGCGACGAGGGTGCACGCGGTCTGCAGCTTGGGCATTTTTTCGACTTCGACCAGGCACATGCGGCAGGCGGCCTGGAGGGAGAGACCGGGGTAATAGCAGAAGGAGGGAACCTCGGTGCCGATGCGGCGTGTGGCTTCGATGACGAGGGTGCCCGGAGCGACCTGAACTTCGCGGTCATTGATCTTCAGGGTGACGAGTTTTTGTTCTGTGGTCTGTTCAGCCATGGGTTCCTACCGCGCACCGGCCAGGGATTCGGCCTGTTTATAAGCGCAGCGGCCGTTCAGGTGCTCTTCGAATTCGTGGCGCCACTTGGTGATGATGCTGATGGTGGGCATGGCGGCGGCGTCGCCGAGCGGGCAAAAAGTCTTGCCCAACATGTTCCTGGCGAGTTCGCCGACCATGTCAATGTCCTCGGGACGGCCGTCGCCGGCGTGGAAGCGTTCCAGCATTTTGCGGAGCCAGGTGGTTCCTTCGCGGCAGGGGATGCACCAGCCGCAGGATTCGTGGGCGTAGAAGTGCATGATGCGGCGGGCGAGGTCCACCATGCAGGTGGAATCGTCGACGACGACCATGCCGCCGGAACCGAGCATGGAGCCGGCCTTGGCGACGGAATCGTAGTCCATGGGGATATCGATTTCCTCGGGCTTGAGCAGCGGGCAGGAGCTGCCGCCGGGGATGACGGCCTTGAGTTTTCTGCCGCCGGGGATGCCGCCGGCGACCTCCTCGATAAAGCGCTTCATGTTGAAGCCGAGGGGAACTTCGTAGATGCCGGGTTTATTGACGTGGCCGGAGACGCAGACCATGCGGGTGCCGCCGTTTTTGGGGGTGCCGCGGTTAGCGTAGGATTCGCCGCCTTCGAGAATGATGTGGGGAACGGAGCTGAGAGTCTCGACGTTGTTGATGATGGTGGGGCAGCCGTAGAGGCCGACGACGGCGGGGAAGGGAGGCTTGATGCGGGGATAGCCGCGCTTGCCTTCGAGGGATTCCATGAGGGCGGATTCCTCGCCGCACTCGTAGGCGCCCGCGCCGGTGTGAATGAGCAGGTCGTAATCGAAGCCGGAGCCGAGAATGTTCTTGCCGAGATAGCCGCGGGCATAGGCTTCGGCGATGGCGGCGTCCACGATGTCCAGGACGTAGCGGTATTCGCCGCGGATATAGATGAAGCCGCGGTGGGAGCCGATGGCGCGTCCGGCGATGATCATTCCTTCGATGAGCTGGTGGGGGTCCATCTCGAGAAGGGGGCGGTCCTTGCAGGTGCCGGGTTCGCTTTCGTCGGCGTTGCAGATGACGTACTTGGGCTTGGGGGAATCCTTGGGGACGAAGCTCCACTTCATGCCCGTGGGAAAGCCCGCGCCGCCGCGGCCGCGGAGGCTGGATTTCTTGACTTCGTCGATGATGGTTTCAGGAGTCATCTGCTTGAGGGCTTTTTCAAGTGCCTTGTAGCCATCGTGCTGCAGATAGACGTCGATGCTGCGGGAATTGGGGATGCCCCAGCGCTTGCTGATGAGCGGAGTCTCGAGGGGATGGCGCGGGTGGAGAGCGCCGGTGATGACCGGGACGGGCGGAGACTTGCGGCCGGCGTCGAGGTCTTCGAGGATGCGGTCGAACTTGTAAGGGGTGAGATCCTCGTAATAGTCGTAGTTGACCTGCATGGCGGGAGCGCCGGTGCAGGCTCCGATGCATTCGACTTCCTCGAGGGAGAAAACGCCGTCCTTGGTGGTTTCCTTGTGGCCGATTTCGAGGCGGCGCTTGGCGCGCTCGAGAATGTCGTAGCCGCCGCGGAGCATGCAGGCGACGTTGGTGCAGACCTGGACGTGATGCTTGCCCATGGGTTTGCGGCGGAGCATGGAGTAATAGGCGAGGGTCTCTTCGACTTGGACGTTATTGAGGCCGAGGCGGCGGGCGATCTCGTCAACCATGTCGTCGCTGACGTAGCCGTATTCGTCCTGGGCGTAGATCAGCATGGGGATGAGCGCGGAGCGCTTGACGGGATAGCGGTTTTCGAGAGATTCAAAGCGCTTGGCGAGTTGTGGAGAAAGCTGCATGTTCAGCGTCTCGATTCCTGTTCTGGCTGCGCTTCCGAGGCTCCGGCGGGCAAAGACACCGGGACCAAGAATGACAGCTAAATTCCACCACTACGTACTCTTGCAACGACTGCCCATCTGCTGCGCGGCCTTGCGGCCGATACTCTTGCGCGCCCTGCCGGTCGATCTATTGCTCCCTATCGGTCGACCTCGCCGAGAACGATATCAATGGTGCCGATGCAGGCGATGACGTCGGCGATCATCTGCCCTTCCACCATTTTGGGAAGGGACTGCAAATTCACGAAGGAGGGCGTGCGGAAATGCACGCGCAGAGGCTTGGGAGTGCCGTCGCTGGCGACGAAGACGCCCAGTTCGCCGCGGGGAGACTCGATGGTGACGTAGGCTTCTCCCGGTGCGGGAGAAAAACCCTCGGTGAAAATTTTAAAGTGGTAGATGAGGGCTTCCATCTCCGTCTTCATTTTTTCGCGGCCCGGGGGAACGATTCCGGGGGCTTCGGCGCGGATGGGGCCTTCGGCAGGAATCTTGTCCATGGCCTGGCGGATGATTTTGAGGCTTTCGCGCATTTCCGCGATGCGAATCATGTAGCGGGCGTAGCAATCGGATTCGGTGCGCACAGGAACCTGGAAATCGAATTCCTTGTAGCTGGAATAGGGGAAGAGCTTGCGATTGTCATAGGCGAGGCCGGCCGCGCGCAGGGCCGGGCCGGTCATGCTGAGGGCAATGGCGTCCTGGAGATTGATGCGGCCGACGCCCTGGGTGCGGGCCATCCAGATGCGGTTTTCGGTGAGCAGGGTTTCGTAGTCGTCGATGCGGCCGGGCATCATGCGCACGAAGCGGTCCACGGCGCGGAGCCAGCCGGTGGGGGGCTCGAGGGCCAGGCCGCCGATGCGGAAATAGCTGGTCATCATGCGCTGGCCGGCGACCATTTCGAAAATCTTGAGGATTTCCTCGCGCTCGCGGAAGCAGTAGAGAAAGACGGACATGGCGCCGAGGTCGATGGCGTGGGTGCCCAGCCAGACCAGGTGGGAGGCGATGCGGGTCATTTCCGCGAGGAGGACGCGGATGTATTGGGCGCGCTTGGGGACTTCCAGGCCGAGAAGCTTTTCGACGGCGAGGCAGTAGCCGAGATTGTTGGAAAGAGGGGCGAGGTAGTCGATGCGATCGGTGAGGGTGATGGCCTGGGAGTAGGTCTTGGCCTCGCAGGTTTTTTCGATGCCGGTGTGCAGGTAGCCGAGGTCGGGGATGGCCTTGACGATGGTTTCGCCGTCCAGTTCGAGGAGGATGCGCAGCACGCCGTGGGTGGACGGGTGCTGCGGTCCCATGTTGAGGACCATGGTCTTGGCCGGGCCGGTGGCGGTTTCTACCGTTGTCATCTAGCTGAGTCCCTTTCGCATCAGTCCTTTTTGCAACGCGTGCGGCTGCCGCAGCGCTCAGCGCTGCCCTTCGACTGGAAAATCCTTGCGCAGCGGGTGGCCTTCCCAGTCATCGGGGAGGAGAATGCGGCGCAGATCGGCGTGCCCGCTGAAACGCACGCCAAAGAGGTCAAACACTTCGCGCTCCATCCATCCGGCGCCGGGCCAGACGGAGGTGACGGAGTCGGCCACGGGATTGTCGCCGGGGACGGCCACGCGCATGCGGACTTTTTCGCGGCGGGAGATGGAGGTGAGGTGATAGTTGAGCTCGAAGCGAGGTTCGGCGGGGAAGCGGTCCACGCAGGTCATGTCGGAAAGGAGATTGAACTGGAGGCTGGAGTCGTCGCGGAGGCGTTCGGCCGCGCTGCGAAGGAGTTCGCGGGGGACGACGATGGTGATTTCCCCGTGGAATTCGAGGACCGACTCGACGGCCCGGGGATTCCAGGAACGGAGATGTTCAGCGACAACCGGAGTGCTCTGCTGTGAGTTTTCCGCCACGTTATAGTGTCCCGAGGGGCCCGGCTAGTGATGCCAGTCGAGCGCGCCCTTCTTCCAGAGATAAAGGTACCCAACGAGGAGGATGGCGATATAAAGGACCATCTCCATAAAGCCAAACCACTGCAATTCACGAAAAACGAAAGCCCAGGGGTAGAGGAAGATGGCCTCTACGTCGAACAAAATGAAGACCATGGCGACAAGGTAGAACTTGACGGAGAAGGGTTCGCGGGCGTCTCCGGTGGGCTCCATGCCGCATTCGTAGGGCTGCTGCTTGGCGCGGCTGGGGCGGCGCCAGCCAACCAGGCTGGAAAGACTCAGAAGAACCCCGGCCAAAATAGCGACCAGGCTGAAGAAGAGCAGCAACGGCGCGTAAGCTTGAAGGTACGAGGTGTCCATGGCAAAGAGGTATAATAGCGTCAGAAAGCCGGAGGGTCAAATCGCTGATTCGGGCGAGGTTGGCCGAGAGCGGAGCGGAGGGCTATTCCCGGGCAATGGTCACTGGACACAACAGTAATGCCGTGTGGGAAGGGGTCACTTACCACGTGCAGACGGAGGCCAGGAAATCGGGGCATCCATTCATTGATTCGTTGGTTTTTCTGAAGGGGCGCGTGCTGCACCGGCGCTCGGTGGGTTTTGCGGAGATGCTGCCGATCACGCTGGAGAATGAGGCGCAGCTGCAGAAGCGCGTGGATGAGCAACATCATCGGGTAGTGGACGAAGTGCGGGCGGGGAAAGTGCAACTGGATGGCCGGCCGGCGGCGAAAGCGGCGGAACAGCCAAAGCCGGCGGCGGAGTGGAAGCTGGATTTTCTGAATCCGCAGGGATGGCTGGCGAAGGGGCACGCCCATCTCGAGGTGCGGCTGCTGGAGAAGGAATCGCAGGAGCCGGTTGCCGGAGCGGAGATCCAGGCGGAGATCGAAGGTGCGGCGGAGGCCACAAAGGCCGCAGCGAAGAGCGGCGAGGATGGCCGGGCGGAACTCGATTTTGCGATGCCGGCGCTGGGAGCGGGAGAAGCGGCGCTGGTGATACGAGCGGGGGCGGCGCAGCGGAGGTTTCTATTGCGGGCGAAGGCGAAATCCTGAGCGGAGCGAGAAGAGAAAAAATGATAACTGCGGTGAGTATTGTCGTGAATGGAGAAGGGCGGCAGGTGACCGAGGGAGCCATGGTGGCGGACCTGCTGCGGGAGTTGGGGCTGGAAGGCGGGCGCGTGGCCATCGAGCGCAACCGTGAAATTTTGCCGCGAGGGGCCTGGGCGGAAACGCGGATAGCCGCGGGAGACTGCTACGAGATCGTGCAGTTCGTGGGTGGCGGGTAGAACGGGGGCTTACAGGTTTTCGAGCAGGTGGCCCATTTTGGCTTTTTTGGTTTTGAGGTAGGAGCGGGAACCTTTGGAAACGGCTGGCTGGCAGGGGACGCGCTCGACGACGCGAACGCCGGCGGCTTCGATCTGTTTCACTTTTTCGGGATTATTGGAGAGCAGGCGGATTCTACGGGCGCCGAGTTTTTTGAGGATTTCGGCGGAGAAGCGATATTCACGGGCGTCGGCGGCAAAGCCGAGGGATTCGTTGGCTTCGACGGTGTCCATGCCTTTGTCCTGCAATTGATAAGCGCGGAGTTTGTTCATGAGGCCGATGCCGCGGCCTTCCTGCGGGAGATAGAGCAGGATGCCGCTGGCGGCCTTGCCGATTTTTCGAAGGGAGAGTTCGAGCTGGGCGCGGCAATCGCAGCGCTGCGAGCTGAGCACGTCGCCGGTGAAGCATTGGGAATGGATGCGGACGAGCGGGGCGGGGCCGGAACGCAGGTTGCCGCGGACCAGCGCGACGGCTTCTTCCAGGGGACCGCGGCCGGCGAAGCCGCAAATGGTGAAGCGGCCCCATTGCGTGGGGAGCGCGGCGGTGGCCACCAGGCGCGGGGCTGCGTGATGCTTTGAATGCTTTTTGGATTGTGATTTAGCGCGCATAGGAAAGATCCAGTATAGCAGGGTCGGGAAACGGGCAAGGGGAAGAGCAGTGCTTGCGCGCGGGCAACAGCGCCGGAGCGGACGCTTTACATCGCGCAGGGGATTGGCTAGCGTAAACGGGAAGAGGCGCGGCCGGCCGCCAATATGGAAACGCTTTCCTCCATCAAAGAACTGCTGTTCATCCTGCTGCTGAAGCTGGGCACAGCCTCGGCGTTCGCGGCGCTGCTGGCGCGGTGGACGGTGTTTCGCAAGGTGCTCTTCACCGAGGAGCGCGATTCCGATCAGAAATTGAAGATGATGTTTTTCATCACGCCGCCGCTGGTGATCGGAGTGGCGCTGCGGCTGAGCGGATTTCCCTACCGTTTTGCCGACCTGATGCTGGAAGGGTCGTTCCTGCTGGGCTTGCTGGGAGGGCGCGTGGTGGGGCCGATCGGCGGCGCGATCATCAGCCTGCCGGCGTTCATGAACCACGAATGGCTTTCGATGCCAGTGGCCTCGGCGGCGGGACTGCTGGGGGGGCTGATCCGGCAGGCGATTCCCAACAAGGAAGACATCTGGAACTTCGGCCCGTTCACCTTTTTGAATATCCCGCGGGCGACGGTGCGGCTGCTGCGGCAGGCGGTGATTTCCTGGGAACTGCTGCCGCTGTTCAGCTGCGTGCTGCTGGAGATCGGGCGGGTGGCGCTGGTGCGGGCGACCAAGCCGACGTGGCTGTTTGCGATCGGGCACAGCCGGGAATGGACGCTGGGGCTGGACGTGCTGACGACGCTGATGGCGGTGGCCATACCGCTGAAAATCTGGAACAACACGCGCATTGAGATGAACCTGGAGAGGCACCAGCAGTTGCTGCTGGAGGCGCGCATGGACGCACTCTCCAGGCAGATCAATCCGCATTTTCTATTTAACACGCTGAACACGGTTTCGGCGCTGATCCGCTTCGATCCGGACATGGCCCGCGTGGTGGTGCTGAAGCTGGGAAATATTCTGCGGCGGCTGCTGCGCAAGCACGAGACGTTCGTGCCGCTGCGCGAGGAGCTGCAATTTATCGACGATTATCTGGACATTGAAGTGGCGCGGTTCGGACAGGACAATCTGGAAATCGTGAAGGAGTTCGGCGAGGACACTCTCGAAGCGTTCGTGCCCAGCATGCTGCTGCAGCCCATCGTGGAAAACTGCCTGAAACACGGGCTGGCGCCCAAGCTCGATGGAGGGAAGATCCAGTTGCGCACGGCGAAGAGAGACGGGAGGCTGCACATCGAGATCGAAGACAACGGCGTGGGCTTTTCCGAAGAGAAGATTTCCCGCCCGGACGGGGGAGGAATCGGACTGAGCAATGTGCGCGAGCGTCTGCAGGTGCTTTATGGAACCGATTTCCAGCTGATCATCAGCAGTCGTTCGGGAAAAGGAGCGCTAATCCACATCGACATTCCGGAAGTGGTCACGGCGATGGAAGAAGCGAGGAAGTAGGGGGGGACGCGGAGCGGGGCGTAACGAAAAGGAAAAGAGAAGATACGGGAAAACCGCCGGGCGAAACGGAATCCGGTAGGATGAAAGAGAGAGAAAACGGGGAGATGGTTGCCGGGGGAAAGTTCCCCGGAGCGACAGGAGG
>JAIQGC010000029.1 GCA_020072805.1 Terriglobia bacterium | reverse complement strand
CTTGCGCGCGCAGGACCGCCTCCAGATCCTCGTGATAAATGTTCAGCCCCGCCGCGGTGACGATCACGCTCTTTTTTCTTCCGCGGAAGCGCAGGTTGCCCTCGGCGTCCATTTCGCCGAGGTCTCCGGTGCGCAGCCAGCCCTGGTCGGCCGCCTGCGTGGAGGGGCGCGCGCCTCCTTTTTCCCAATAGGCGGAGGCCACATTTTCCCCGCGCACCAGGATTTCACCGTCCGGACCCAGGCGGAATTCGCGCCCCGGCAAAATTTTCCCGATGCTGCCCTGGGCCGCGCGGAAGGGATGATTCACGCTGATCAGCGAGGCGGTTTCGGTCATTCCGTAGCCCTGCACCACGGCATAGCCGAGGCGGCGGAAAAAAGCCTCGGTTTCCGCACCCAGGGCCGCGCCGCCGGAGATGAAGGCCCAGAATTTGAGCCCCAGCCGCAGGTGAATTTTCCGGAACATCCAGGCGCGCCGCAGGAAGGGTTTTCCTTCCGCCGCAGCGTATTTGCGCAAGAAGCCGGGCAGCGCGCCGCGCGAATCCATCTCGCGCAGCAGCGTCGCGCGCAACGCATCCAGCATGCGCGGCACGGCGATGAGCGCCGTAGCGCGCTCCTGCCGGATGCCGCGAAGAATTTCTCCCGGATGCGCGCTGGATTCAAAAACGACGGTGGCCCCCAGCAGCGGCGGGATGAACAGAGTCATGAACTGGCCGAAGACATGGCTGAGCGGAACCAGGCTGACAAAACGCAGCGGATGAAACCAGCGCTCGTATTTGTGGTATTCGCGAATGCCTGTCTCGAGGGGTTCGAGATTGGCCAGAAAATTTCCGTGGGTCAAAACGACCCCGCGCGGTTCCCCGGTGGTTCCGCTGGTGAACAGGATTTGGGCCACGTGCCGGCGCGTCAGCGGCTCATCGGCCAGGGATGTGATCGCGATATTCGGGGGAGCGGGAGCCCATGCGCCGGGATCCTCCAAAATCAGCCGTGGCGCGGAAGAACCAACGGCGGGCTTATCGCGCGAGGTCACCGCCAGCTTGATTCTTGCGTCCGCGGCCACCCGCGCGGCGAAGTCCGCCGCCGCGCCTTCATCTATGGGAACGGCCACTGCGCCGCGCAGCAGGCATCCCCAGAACGCGGCGGCCCATTCCGCGCAGTTCGGCCCCCAGAGCAGGACACGGTCGCCCGTGCCAATGCCCCGCTGACGCAATTCCAGGGCAAATCCCGCAGCCCTGCGGGCAAGCTCTCCGTAAGTGGTGATCTCGCGGCGGTATCCCCGCCGCGTGACGATTGCCGGGTCTCCTCCGAGCCGGGAGAACTCCTCCACGAGAGCGCTAAGTGATTGCCGGGCCATAAGCTGCTGAAAGCGAGAGTTTTTCTTCCTTATCCCGCGTGATTATATGCCCGGGAGAGGGAGGCTGGCACCTTTCGGAATGTCTTTGCTCGACAGGAAGGGCAAAAAAGAGGCAGGCGTACGAAGCCTGGGGGAAATAGACGGAATAATGCCAGCATCTGATTGAATACAAGCAGCTTATATTGATACAGGCAACTTCTGCGAATTTCTATGTACGCATAACTGCTTTATTTACTTGTACTTATAGACTGCCAATAGACTGTGGAAGACCTCCGGCTGGACAGAAAATCCTCAATTGTGTATAATTGCGGTGAGTTTATTGCTCTTGTTTTACCTTTTGACTTGTTCAAGGGGCCGCAAGGCAAGCTTGTCGGTCTTTTTTTCGGGATGGAAGAATAAAGGGCACTGAACGACGGTCAGGCGGCGAAGTTCGAAGTGAAGAAGGAACCGAAAGGCCTGCAAGCAAGGAATAGAGCCGGCCTCTAGCCTGTCTTCCGGTGTTCTGGTGGGAACCGGAACACCTTCCTCGAAAAACTGACCAGTTTTTTAAAGATGCGGTGCAGTAGCGGTTTGCCAGCGGACGAGGAGGACATTGTGCAAGTTTTACAGGAAGGCCAGACGATCAAGCATGGCGTGTACGGCATGGGAGTGGTGACGACTTCGGATGTGGAGCGCACCGCCGTGGAATTTGAAGAGCATGGGCTGAAGCTGTTTGTGACCAGCATCATGACCGCGGAACTCATCGGCGAGGCGCCAGCCCAGCCGTTGAAGACCAAGCGGCGCCGCAAAGCGACCCCGGCCATGAAGGCAGCGCGGGCGGCCAAGAAGGCTGCGGCCGCGGCGGCTTCCTCGAATTAGTTCGTCATTCCTTGAGACATCGAGAGACACCCTTGCCATTTTAGGGCAGGGGTGTGTCTGCGCATGGGAACGGCGCACGCAGGGAAATTATTCAGGAGCACGGTGCGCTACGGCGGAAGTATACTAGGCACACGCAAAGAGGCGAAGATGAAAATCGGATTATTGGTGATCGGAATCGTTTTGCTGGCGCTGGGGCTGCTTTGCGCGGTGCATCCGGATTTCAGCTACACCACGCGCGAGGAAGTGGTGAAGTTCGGCCCGATGAAAGCCACCATGGACAAGGAAGAGAACGTGCACGTCCCGGTGGGCGTGGCGGCCCTGATGCTGATCGCCGGGCTGGGTCTGGTAGTGTTCGGGTCGCAGATGAAGCGCTAAGCCCCGCGCCCCAAGAAATCTGCTCTATCTCTTCATTAATGTACTGCCCGCTTACTTACAGGTAGGGACCGCTAGCCGGAATCCACATTGACTTGGTTTTCCCCCCAGGAATAATTAAGAGTATATAGGCTCATCCTGCGTCAGGTTCGAGCACATGGCAAGAAGGAACGACAATGAAAAGATGGCTGGGGATTATCGTATTCATCTCCGTGATGTGCATGTTTATGAGCTTTGGCACCCCGCGCGCCCGGGGCGGAGAAACGCCGGGTGTCAGCACGAAAGAGATTCTCATCGGCTCCTGTTCCGCCTTAGAGGGACCTTCCAGTTTTCTCGGCACGCAAACGGTTACCGGCGCGAAGGCGTACTTCAAGGCGGTCAACGAAGAGGGAGGGGTGCACGGCCGGCAGTTGCGCCTGATCACCTACGACGACAGCTATGATCCGGACAAGACCCAGGCGTGCTTCGACCACTTGATGAAGGACAATGTATTCGCACTAGGGTTCTTCGTCGGAACGCCCACCGCCGTGAAGTATGTGCCCATGGCGGAGAGCAAGAAGGTCCCTCTTGTCGGCTTATTCACCGGCGCCAAGACTCTCTACGAACCATTGCGCCATTACGTGGTGAATGTCCGCGCATCCTATTCCGACGAAACGCGCGCGCAGATGGAAGGAGTCTGGAACGGACTGCACTACCGTCGATTCGGCGTGATCCACACGAACGACGCTTTCGGCGCAACTGTTCTTGAGGGGGTACAGTCCGCGCTCCGAAGCTTTTCGGCGGAGCCCGTTGCGGTCGCTTCCTACCCGCGCCAGACAGCGGAGGTGGACCAGGCGATCAGCACGGTACGCGCCGCAAAGCCGGAAGCCGTGGTCCTGGTGGGTCCCTACAATACGCTTGCCGCGATAGTGAAAAAGGCCCATGCGCAGGGATGGCGTCCGCTGTTCCTAACGGTCTCCTTCGTGGGAACGGACCAGTTCATCGCCGAGGCCGGTGAGGACGCCGAAGGGGCGGTGATCACGCAGGTTGTGCCGCCCTACTACCTGACCGATCTGCGCACCGTGGCGCTCTACCGGCGCACCATGCAGAAATACTTCCCCTCGGAAAAACCGAACTTTGTCAGCTTCGAGGGGTTTGTGGATGCGATGGTCCTGGTGGAAGGACTGAAGCGCGCCGGGCGCGACCTGACGCGGGAGAGCTTGATCCAAGGGATAGAAACCATCCACGACCATGACCTGGGCCTTGGACCGGAACTCAAACTCAACTATTCGGCCAAGTCTCACAAGGGGTTCGCGCACGTGATCCCCACGGTGGTGAGAGGCGGGCGGGCCGTGCCGGTCGGCGACTGGAAGGACGTCACTCCGCAATAAGCGCGACCCGGCAGATCCAGCAAGTACCCGCCGGTGCTTCGCCGGACAATCAGACGGCGTATTTCAGCAGCCTGCTATCGTTGTGCGGCTTCGGTCTGCTCGAAGGCGTGATAGGAAGAGCGCACCAAGGGGCCGGATTCGACGTGCTTGAAGCCCATGGCTTCGCCGCGCTGCTTGTATTCGGCGAACTCGTCCGGGTGGACGTAGCGGACGATAGGGAGATGGTCGCGGGTGGGCTGGAGATACTGGCCGAGGGTGAGAATGTTGGTGCCCTGCGCGGCCAAATCCTGCAGGGTATCGAGAACTTCCTGCTTTTCTTCGCCGAGGCCCAGCATCAGGCCGGTTTTGGTGGGCACATGGGGATGGGTTTGCTTGGCGCGGCGAAGCAGTTCGAGCGAGCGCTCGTAGAGCGCGCCCTTGCGCACCTGGCGATAGAGGCGCGGCACGGTCTCGGTGTTGTGGTTGAGGACGTCGGGGCGGGCGTCGAGGACCACGCCGAGGGCGTCCCAATCGCCGCGAAAAGCGGGGATGAGCACTTCGACCTTGCAGCCGGGAACGCGGAGGCGAATCTCCTGAATGGTGCGGGCAAAGATGCGCGCGCCTCCGTCGGGTTCGTCGTCGCGGTTGACGGAAGTGACCACGGCGTAGCGCAGGCCCATGCGTTCGGCGGCTTCGGCCACGCGGTTGGGCTCGTCTTCATCGGGCGGGGCGGCGGGCTTGCCGCTGGGCACGGCGCAGAAGCCGCAGGCGCGGGTGCAGATTTCCCCGAGAATCATGAAGGTGGCCGTGCGGTGGTCCCAACATTCGCCCATGTTGGGGCAGCGGGCGCTCTCGCAGACCGTGTTGAGGCCCAGCGTGCGCATCAGCCGCTTAATTTCCTGATAATTGTCTCCGCCGAAAAATTTGACGCGCAGCCAATCCGGGCGCGGATGAGCTTCCGGCTCCGGGACGGCGGGGTTAGCGGGATTGAGAATGTTGAAGGGCGAGTTCATGGATGCGTCCGACAGTTCTATTTTACGCGTATTCCCAGGGTCCTACAAACGCCGGGGTGCTTCGAATCACTCGATCACCCAACTTCAATCAAACTTCTTCACTGCCGGCCAGGCGGCCCGCAGGTCCTGGTTCAGCCCGCGGCAGAGCCAGATGGTGAAATGCTCGTCACGGCGCGAGTAGGGGTGTTCGACGCGCCCGGCGGCTTCCACGCTGCGGAAATGCCTGCGGTCCCCGCTGCCGTCGCTGCCCAGCACGATCACGATCTCCCCGGTGTAGTCGCGCGGCCCCCAATACCAGTAGTTGTTGTGATTACTGATGGCCCGCGGCAGGCCGTAGCGCGGCCCGAAGAAGTCGATGGCCGCGGCTTGCCCCCAGCCGTTGCAGAAAATAGCTGTCCGGGGACGCTCCTCCGGCGAAAGACTGTTATAGACGCGCGCGACCTGCTGCACCATCTCTTCCCATCCGAACTCATCGGCGAAATATTGCGGCAAGGGGCCGTTGTTTTGTCGCTCCGCGACGGGCGGCTCGATGTGCAGCGCCCGCTGGTATCGGATGTAGTTCTCGGGAGAAAGAATCGGAGAAGCAATCGGCAGCAGCAGAGCGCCAACGGCCACGATGATGGCGACGTAGGCGGTCCGGCACCACGCCAGGCTCCTGCCCGTCATGCGCTCGAAGCCCACCGCGCCCGCGGCAAAGAGGATGGGATAGATGGGCACCACATAGTAGTTCTTGCCCTTGAAAACGATGAACGCGGCCAGCAGCAGCACATAGGTCCAGCCCAACGGACGATAGCGGCGTCCTGCCCTCCCGAAAAAGAGCCAGGGCAACCCACCGGCCCATAGGGAAAACAGGATGGGGTTCATGATGGCCGCCTGGTCCAGGAGGAAACTCACCGGTCCGCGAACGACGTCCCGATGGTTCATACGGATGTTGTGCAATAGCTCCAGAAAGGGAAAGTTGTGCTGCAGTTGCCAGAGGAAATTGGGAAGGGCGAAAATTGCCGCTACCAGCATTCCCGACCAAAGCCAGCGGCTTTTCAAGAAGCGGCGCTCGGGAGAGAAAAGGATTCCAACCATCACACCCAGGACCAAGACTGCGATGGAATACTTTGTTTCCAAGCCGATTCCAGTGAGCGCGCCGAACCAGAACCAGTATCGCGGGTCATCGCGGTTGATGGCGCGCAGCACGCACCACAGGCACACCATCCAGAGGAGCGGCTCGAAGGCATTCATGGTGAGCCAGTGCTGCAAGATCAAGTAAATGGGAACCGGAATTACCGCCAGCGCGGCCAGCGCCTGAGCAAAGCGGCCGCCGCCCATCTCCCGAGCCAACTGCCCGGCCATCCAGACCAGCGCCGCTCCCGCGATGGCCGGGAGCAGCCGCAGACCCAGCAGGGAATCGCCGAACACATGCCGGGCGAACCAGGCGATGAACACGCTCATAGGCGGATGGTCCACGTAGCCCCAGGCAAGATGCTGGGAGCACGCGGCGTAATACATTTCATCGCGAAAGATGCCGTAGCGCCCGGCGGTCAGGAGATGGAGCAGGAGTTTAACGCCCGCAAGGTAAAGGACGAGAGCGGAGCCGGAGGCAAAGCGGCTGTGCGGATGCTGCTCCCCGGGCAGAACAGCTTCAAAAACAGGCGCCATGGTCGCTCCTTTTCCCGTCAGGCCTTGAGGTCCACAGGAGGAGATGCGGAAGTCATGCTCAATGGTTCCCGGAAGTTGCCCGCGCTCCTGGTTAAGATTAACCCATTACCTTGACCCGAGGTTACTTGATGGTGGCGACGCGGCCCTCGGACGGAAAGCGCTGAAACTGTAAGGGGTCGTGGCCGGGGATGACGCGGTCGGGCGAACCGGCGAGTTCGAGCATGCGCTGCTGGGCGGCAACATTGGCGGGGCGGTCGGTTTCGCTGAAGGTGGCGCCGGGGGCGTGTTCGGCGAGGTTGCGGTAGAGGTAGCAGTTGTCGGAGGCCAGCACGTAGGTTGGCTGGCCCTCGACGCGGAGATATTGGGAAGCGAAGGTATGGCGGGCGCCGGTGAAGGCGCGGATGCCGGGAAAAAGTTCGACGTTGTCGCCGTCCACCAGGCGCAGACGGCCTGCGGTATTCAGGCGGACCAGTTCCTGCATGTCTTCGGGGTCGATGCCGCCATTTTGCCCGCCGGTCTGCCAGGCGTCGCCGGTGTAGTAGGAAAATTCCTGCTTCTGAATCCAGACGACGGCTTTGGGGAAGAGAGCGATGCCGCCGAGGTGGTCCCAGTGAGCGTGGCTGATGACGATGTCGGTGACGTCGGCGGGCTGGACGCCGGCGAGTTTTACGGCTTCATCGGGGCGGAGGAAATCCTTCATGGGAAATTCCTTGAACCATTTTTCGCGGAAGAAACCGCTATCAAAGAGAATGGTGTGGCCGCCGCCACGAATGAGCCAGATGACCATGGAGATGTCCAGCGTTTGATCCTTGGGCGCGCCGACGACCAATTCCGCCACAGGGAAACCGGGAACCGTGGCATAGCGAATGGCCCGGATGGAGTAGTCCGGCGCGGCGGAGGCGGCGGCAAGCAAGCTGAAGATCACGGCGGCAAAAACGGCAAGAATAAGGCGGCGCACAGGGAATCTCCTGATTGAAGTGCGCGAGCATTGTACCGCCGAACAAAGACGCAAAACAGAATCAATCGCGGTTACCGCCCGGTGCGCGATGCATGGTTACGCACGGCGCACTTGCGCGGGTATTCGCCGTTATGCGCTCGCGGAAAGCGGATAGACTGGAAGGCGGGCGCACAGACCGGGACCGGGGAAAAACCAATGGATACGCTGGAAAAGAAACCGCAGCTGGAGGGCTTTGAAACGCGCATTTCCAAAAATCGTGCGGCGCTATTGGCTCATCCCATCTACGGCGAACTAAAGGATTTGCCAACCATTCAGGTTTTCATGAAATCGCACGTCTTCGCCGTCTGGGATTTCATGTCCCTGCTGAAGGCCCTGCAGCGCCAACTGACCTGCATCGAAGTGCCCTGGCTGCCGGCGAAGGACGCGCAGGTGGCCCGCTTTATCAATGAAATCGTGCTGGGCGAGGAAACCGACGAAGCCGGAGAGGGGCTGTACCTGAGCCATTTCGAGCTTTACCTGCGGGCCATGGAGGAAGTGCGCGCCGACGCGGGGCCGGTGCTGCAATTCATCGAGCGCGTGCGGGCCACGGCGGATTTCCCCGCTCTCCTGAAGGATTTTTCCAACGAGCACGGCGTGTTTGATTTCATGCGCACGACCTTCGCGCAGGTTCATGGGAAACCCCACGAGGTGGCCGCCGCGTTTTTGTTCGGCCGCGAGGACATTATTCCGGACATGTTCACGCGGATCATGAAAACACTGAATCTTTTTTATGCACCGGAGTACCGCTTCTTCCGCCAGTACCTCGAACGGCACATCGAAGTGGATGGCGACCACCACGGGCCGCTGGCACGGAAGATGCTCGTCTCGTTGTGCGGGGAGTCCGAGGAAAAATGGCGGGAAGCCGAGCACGCCGCGGTGCTGGCCATTGAAGCCCGCATCAAGCTGTGGGATTTTATTCAGAGCGAGATATCCGCGCGCACGAAATCATCCAAAACGTAAAACAATCCGAGTTTATTCCTGGGATGATGACCGGGTTATCCGGGTCGGCGCGAGGCGACGAGGTAGCCGCGCAGGGCGAAAACGTTGGGGCCGTAGGAGCCGATGCGGCCGGCGTCCACGGGAATGCCCAGGCGTTCGGCGAGATCGAGATCCATGCCCGCGCCATCGAGTTCGGAAAGGCTGAAGCCAGTGGCGGGCTGCACGCGGTGCACGCCCGTGGGGTAGACGGGGCGGGGCGGGCGCAGGCGGCGCCAGGGCCGCTGGGCGGAGACATAGAATTTGCGCCAGTCGCTTTTCTGCCACGTGCTCATGCGAATTTGACCGTTTTCGCTCACGTTCGATTGGATGCCTGAATCCTGCAAAAGGTTCTCCGTTTCCGCCGCAATTGTCTGTGAGCAAGCGCACATAACGCTTACCGATATATCCCATGCGGAGCGGACCGCCAAAGAATAATTGATGATTGTTACAAACACGTTACGAGGCGGGATTTGCCCAGCGCGGCGGTCCTGGCGGGCCTGCCGGTCGCGGGAGAAGGAACAGGCCGGCGGCTGCTATACTTGGCGTGGAAAGGAAGGGTTTCCCGGCAAAAGATGAGTGGCGCCCATATTGTCGTGCACTATCACGAGCTGTGGCTGAAGGGCGGGAACCGCGATTTTTTCCTGCATAAGCTGCGCCTGGCTATGCGCCGTGCGCTCGAAGGACTGCGCGTGGCGCGGATTGTCCAACCGGGGGACCGCTACGTCCTCGAGCTGATCGACGCAGCGGAGCTAAGCGAAGCGCTTGAGCGGCTTTCGCGGGTCTTCGGCATCGCCAATCTGGCGGTAGCGCGGTCGCTGGACCGAGCGGAGACGGCCGCGGCGGCCGACCCGCTTGAGCCGCTGCGCCAGGCCGCCTGGGAAGAGGTACGCGGGGAGAAATTTGCCACGTTTGCGGTGCGCGCGAAACGCAGTGACAAGCGCTTTCCGCTCAGTGTCCTAACCATCGAGCGCGAGGTCGGGGGCTACCTCCACGACCAGCTGCACACCGCGGGACATCCCGTGCGCGTGGACCTGCGCCAGCCGGAACTTACCTGCCGCATTGAAATCACCCCCGGGCCCATCCTGATTTACGGGAGGAGAATTGCCGGCGCGGGCGGATTGCCCACGGGCACGGCCGGGCGGCTGACCTGCCTGCTTTCAGGGGGCTTCGATTCGGCGGTGGCGGCATTCAAGATGATGAAGCGGGGAGCGCACGCGAGCTTCGTGCATTTCTGGGGAGGCGGAGCGGATCCGGGCGAGTCGTCGGTGCACGTGGCGCGCGAACTGGTGAAGCGGCTGACGCCGTGGCAGTTCACTTCCAAGCTGTATCTGGTGCCGTTCGAGCCGCTGCAGCGGGAAATCGTGCGCCTGGCGCCGGAGAAATACAGGATTCTGCTCTATCGCCGGCTGATGCTGCGCATCGCCACGCGCATCGCCATGAGGCAGCGCTCGAAGGGGCTGATTACCGGAGACAGCCTGGGCCAAGTGGCTTCGCAGACGCTGCAGAATATGGCCGCGGTGGGCGCCGCGACGAGCCTGCCCATTTACCGCCCGCTGGTGGGCGACGACAAACTGGAAATCATCGCGCTGGCCGAAAAAATCGGCACCCACGACATTTCCGCCGAGCCATTCCACGACTGCTGCCCGGTCTTCCTGCCGAAGGCCCCGGCGCTCTTTGCCGACGCCAGGGAATTGGACAAAGCCGAGGCGGGAATGGACGTCGAGGAACTGGTGCGGCGCGGGCTAAAAAACTTCACGATTGAGCGTTACCGCTACGAGAACGGAAAAGTGATCCAGGCGGAGGCGGAGCGCAAGACGCCCGTGTGAGGTCCACACACACACCTTCCACTGCATCCCGAAAATAGAGGAATCGAGTCAGGAGAGAGACTACCAGCGATTGCCGCGGTCGCCACGGTCGCTGCCGCCGCGATCTCCGCCGCGCCCGCGCCCGCCGCCACCGCCGCCATGCCCGCGTCCGCCGCCACCGCCGCCGCCAAAACCGCGCCCACCGCCGCCACCGCTGCGCTCGGTCTGCGGGCGGGCTTCGTTGATCACCAGATTGCGTCCGCTGAAGTTCTGGCCATTGAGGGAATTGATCGCGCGATCCGCTTCCTCGTCATTGGCAATCTCGACGAACGCGAATCCGCGGGACTGCCCGGTGAAACGGTCGCGGATGAGATTGATCGCCGACGGGGTACAACCTGCCTGCGTGAAAAATTCCTGGAGCTGCTCCTCTGTAGCCGAAAACGGAAGGTTCCCGATATAGAGCTTCTTCACCTGCCACTCCTTCTGCCCAGAACGCTGAAGCGACCCGAGGCACACTGAAGAAAACCAACTCGTTCGCGAGCAGGCCGAAAAAGGCGGGCCGGCGCGCGCACGAGACTGCACTCCAGTTCTCCCTTGCATGGTCTCCAAAATTAACCATTTTTGCAACTGGAAACGCCGTAGCGCACCCCCGCAAGGCCGCGCGGGCGCGCTTCGGGAAGAAATTCATGTTAGGATGCGCCGCAAACACGCATTTAAGGCAATCACGGGAGAGGAATTCCTATGCGCGGAACGATGATGGACTTTCCGCTGACGCTGCCCGCGGTTCTGGAGCGCGCCGGGAAGCTCCACCGCCGGACGGAGATCGTCTCGCGGCGGCCGGACAAGACCGTGGTGCGCTCCTCCTACGGCGAACTCCACCTCCGGGCGAGGCGCTTGTCCGCGGCGCTCACCCGGCTGGGGATGCGCCCCGGGGACCGCGTGGCCTCGATGATGTGGAACCACAAGGGACACCTGGAGGCGTTTTTCGGGGTGCCTTGCGCGGGGGGAATCCTGCATACACTGAACCTGCGCTTGCATCCCCAGGAGATTGCGGGGATTGCCAGGCACGCAGGCGACCGTTTTTTGCTGATTGACGATGTGCTTCTGCCCATTCTGGAAAAATTTCGCGAGGAAGCGCCGTTCGAGCGCGTGATCGTGCTGCCCTATGGCGGGAGCGGCGGCGCGGGCCCGAATGATTTGCACTATGAAGAATTGCTGGCGGCCGAAGGCGATGATTTCCGCTATCCGGCCATCGATGAAAACGACGGCGCGACGATGTGCTACACCTCGGGAACCACGGGCGCGCCCAAGGGCGTCATCTATTCGCACCGTTCGCAGATTCTACATTCGTTTTCGGCGGCGCTCGAAGAGGCCTATCACCTGAGCTATCTGGACACCGTGCTGCCCATCGCGCCCATGTTCCATGCCAACGCCTGGGGGCTGCCCTACGCGGCGGCCATCTTCGGCGCGCGGCTGGTGCTGCCGGGGCCGAATCTCGAGCCGGAGGGATTGCTGGACCTGATCGAACAGGAGCGGGTGAACAAATTCGCAGGGATTGCCACGGTGCTGATCGAAATCGCCGATGCGCTGGAAAAACATCCCGGGCGCTGGAAGTTTTCGTGGCCCATGCGGGTGCTGACCGGAGGCGCGGCGCCTCCCGAGGAGTTGATCCGGCGGCTGGACCGCTTCGGCATTCATCTGCGGCACAGTTGGGGGCTGACCGAATCGAGCCCCATGGCCACTTTCGGCTACCTTCAGCCGCACATGCTGGATTGGCCGGAAGATAAGCAGTACGAAGTGCGCGCCAAACAGGGATTCGCGATGCCCTTCATCGAAATGCGCATCATGGGAGATGGAGGCAAGGAAGCGCCCTGGGACGGGACGACGCCGGGGGAAATAGAATTGCGCGGGCCGTGGATCGCGGCGAGTTACTACAACGCGCCGGACCAGGGCGAGCGCTGGAGCCCCGACGGATGGTTCCGCACCGGAGACATCGGCACGATCGACGAAGAGGGCTGCCTGAAGCTGGTGGACCGGGCGAAAGACCTGGTGAAATCGGGCGGGGAGTGGATCAGCTCGGTGGACATGGAAAACGCGCTGATGAATCATCCGGCGGTGAAGGAGGCGGCGGTGATTGGCGTGGCGCATCCGAAATGGCTGGAGCGGCCGCTGGCCGCGGTGGTGCTGAAGGAAGGAGCAACGGCAAGCGCGGAGGAGTTGCGCGTATTTTTGGGGAAAACCTTCGCCAAGTGGCAATTGCCGGATGCGGTGGTGTTTCTCGGCGCCATCCCGCGCACCTCCGTCGGCAAATTCAACAAGATCGCGCTGCGCCAACAATTCGCGACCTGGAAGTGGGAGTAGAGCCCAGAGGGAAGGCAGGCTGAGGCCATGAAAAAAACGGCGCGCAACGCCGTGCTGGGAATGATCGCTCTGCTCGTTCTGTTTTTCACGGCAGTACCGCCCCTGGTGGACCGCGGAATGAACAAGCTGACGGCCGCAGGCGGGCAGCCCGGCGTTCTGCGGAAAGATGCCGCCGCGCTGCATGCCACGCTGCGCGTCGCGGACTTGCACGCCGATTCGCTGCTGTGGGGGCGGGATCTCACGGTGCACGGCTCGCGCGGGCATGTGGACGTGCCGCGGATGATCGAAGGCGGCGTGACCGTGCAAATTTTTACGGCGGTGACCAAAACACCGCGCGGGCTGAACTATGAGCGGAACTCCGCCGATTCGGACACGATTATCTGGCTGGCGCTGGCCCAGCGCTGGCCTCCGCGCACCTGGAACGACCTGACCGAGCGTGCGCTGTTTCTTGCCGGCAGATTCGACCGGACCGTGGCCACCTCCGGCGGGCGCCTCGCGCCGATTCGCACCGCGCGCGATTTACAAGCCTATCTGGCGGATCGCAAAACGGGCGCGATGAAGACGGCGGGGATCCTGGGAATCGAAGGGGCGCATGCGCTGAACGGCAAGCTGGAGAATCTGGACCGGCTCTACGACGCGAGCTACCGCATCATTTCGCTGACGCATTTTTTCGATGACGAATTCGCAGGCTCCTCGGCGGGAGTGGAGAAGGGCGGATTGACGCCCCTGGGGCGCGAGCTGGTCCGGCGGATGAATGAGAAGCGCGTGATCATTGATCTGGCGCACGCTTCGCCGCAAACCATCGCGGACGTCCTGGCGCTGGCGAAGCGGCCGGTTATTTACTCCCACGGCGGTCTGAAGGGCACGTGCAACAACCGGCGCAACCTGAGCGATGACGAGGCGCGGGGAATTGCGCGAAGCGGCGGGCTGATCGGCATCGGTTTCTGGGAGACGGCGGTGTGCGGCAAGGACGCGCATGCGGTGGCGCGGGCGCTGCGCTACGCGGTGAACCTCGTGGGAGCCGAGCACGTGGCGCTGGGATCGGATTTCGACGGCGCGACCACCGTGCCGTTCGATTCGGCGCACCTGGTGGAACTGACCAATGCGCTGCTGGATGCGGGTTTCCGCGAAGACGAAATTCGCGCAGTCATGGGCGAGAACGCCTTGCGCTTCCTGGCGGAGAATCTGCCGCAATAATCGTTTGCGAATATTTACAGTTGAGATCCTGAGGCCCCGATAAAAAGCATCGCGGCCTCAGGATGACACTCATAGAATTTGTGTGGATGGCAAGCCCACATTTCTCACGAGGAAGGGCAGGTTTGCGCGGCCGGGATGGAAAGGCCCGCCCTCTAAAGAGGGCGGCTACAGAATTCGGAGGAGTTTTTTCGGCGGGAGATAAAATCACAGTGTGACGCTTGCGGCTGAGCAGGTAATCGCTGATGGCGCAGCTGGCGGGGCAAGGCCCGCCCCTACAGGAAACGTGTGCGCTAGGTGCGATAGCTGGCGTTGATGCGCACGTATTCGGCGGTGAAGTCGCAGGTCCAATAGCGGGCCACGGCCGGGCCGGCGTGCAGGTCCACGATGAGGTGGACGTGTTTGCCGAGCAGGCGCTTGCTGGCGGCGCGTTCGTTGAAGTCGAGTGGCTGTCCGCGGCGCAGGACGCGAATGCCGGCCATGGTAATGTCCACCAAATCCGGGTCGAAGCGCACACCGGCGCGGCCGGCGGCGGCGAAGACGCGGCCCCAGTTGGGGTCGCCGCCGGCGAAGGCGGTTTTCACCAGCGGAGAAGTGGCAATGGTCTCGGCAATTTTACGGCCGGCGGCTTCGCTCTTGGCGTGGCGCACTTCGATTTCGATCACGCGCTGCGCGCCTTCGCCGTCCTCGACAATTTGCAGGGCCAGCGAGCGGAGGACTTCCTCGAGCGCGGCGGAGAAGGCGCGATGCGCCGCGGTTCCCGCGCGGATGGCGGGCGCGCCGGAAGCGCCGTTGGCCAGCACCAGCAGGGTGTCGTTGGTAGAAGTGTCGCCGTCAATGCTGATGGCGTTGAAGGTGCGCGCGGTCACCTGGCGCAGGGTGCGCTGCAGGAGCGCCGGAGCGATGGCCGCGTCGGTGGCCACAAACGCCAGCGTGGTGGCCATATTGGGGTGAATCATGCCCGCGCCCTTGGAGCAGCCGGCGATGTGCACGCGCTTGCCGCCCATGCGGAAGCTGGCCGCGGCGGTCTTGGGCCGCGTGTCCGTGGTGCAGATGGCCAGGGAAAACTCGGCGAAGGAGCGCGCCGAAGGGCGGCGGTTGCGCGAAAGCTGCGGCAGCGCGCGCAGAATTTTTTCGACGGGCAGCGGCACGCCGATGACGCCAGTCGAGCAAACAAACAGTTCGTACGGAGCGCAGCCCAGGCGCTTCGAGCCCTCCGCGACGGTGTAGTGCGAAGCGGCCAGTCCGGCTTCGCCCGTGGCGCAATTGGCGTTGCCCGCGTTGACCACCACGCCGCGCATGCGCCCCTTGGACAATTTCAGGTTTTGCCGGGAAACCACCACCGGCGCAGCCACCACCAGATTTTGCGTGAAAACGGCCGCGGCCGAAGCCGGCACGTCGCTGGTGAAGAGGGCCAGGTCCAGCGCGCCGGTCTTCTTCAGGCCGCAGGCCGTCGCGGCGAAACGGAACCCGCGCGGCAGGGCCGCTTCGGAAAGGGCTTCCTTCATGACGTGCACACCGGAGAGGCGGGGGCGTCGCTCACGGAAGGAACCTCCTCTCCCCCGCAACGTGGACTACGATTCTCTTGTTATCGATCTGTCGCTTCCCGTTCATGCCGTGGCTCCTCGTTTGGACAATCGTGTTTTCAAAAGGTCAATCGCGGCGCGCACGGCTTCCTCGCCGGTCCCGCCCGGAAGATTGCGGCGCGCGAGCGAAGCAGCCAGCGTGCATTCGGCCAGAGCCGCGGCATCCACCTCCGGCGCGATCTTGCGGATGTCTTCGAGCGGCAACTCGGTCCAGGGACGCTTCTGGCGCTCGGCTTCGCGGAAGATCAGTCCGGCCAGATCGTGCGCGCGGCGGAAGGGCAGGCCGCGGCGGACGAGGGCATCGGCCAGTTCGGTGGTGAGCAGCGCGGGATCGGCGGCGACGCGGCGCAGGCGGTCCGTATCGTATTGCGTTTTGCTCACAGCCCCGGCGGCGATCTCCAGCATGGCGGCCACCTGATCGTGCGCGGCGAAGAGCGGCTCCTTGTCCTCCTGCAGGTCGCGCTGGTAGCTCGAGGGCAAGCCCTTCAGCGTGGTGAGCAGGCTGAGCAGCGCGGCGGTGATGCGGCCGGTCTTGCCGCGAATCAGTTCCCAGGAGTCCGGGTTTTTCTTTTGCGGCATCAGGCTGCTGCCGGTGGCGTACTCGTCGGGAAGAATGGCGTAGGCAAACTCCTGCGAGGCGAAGAGGACGGAGTCCTCGGCCAGGCGCGAGAGGTGCGTGGCGATGCCGGCGAGGGCGAAGAGATAGTCGAGAGCGAAGTCGCGGTCGCTGACGGCATCGAGGCTGTTGGCGGTGATGCGCGAGAAGCCCAGATCGCGCGCGAGGGCCTGGCGGTCCACCGGAAACGAGCAGCCCGCAAGGGCGCCCGAACCCATGGGGCAGGCGTCGGCGGATTCCGCGGCGTGCGCGAGGCGGGCCAGGTCGCGCGAAAAGGCTTCGGCATGCGCCAGCAGAAAATGCGAGAGCAGGATTGGCTGGGCATGCTGCATATGCGTCATGCCGGCGAGCGGAACGCCCAGATAGTGTTCAGCCTGGCTGGCGAGCGCATTCACCAGAGCGGCGGCGCGGCGCTGCATGGAGGCGGCCGCTTCCATGACGAAGAGCCGAAAATCCGCGGCGACCAGTTCGTTGCGACTGCGCCCGGTGTGCACCTTCCAGGCCAACGGCCCCAATTCCTCGACGAGCGCCTTTTCGGTAAAATGGTGCAGGTCCTCGGCGTCGGATTCGGCGATCCAAGCCGGAGTCGCCGCGATGCGGTCGTCAATGCGGTCGAGCGCCGCGTGGATCTGCTCGACCTCCTCGCCCGTCAGGATGCCCACGCCTTGCAGCGCCTTGGTCCACGCGCGGTTTACGGCCAGCTCGAACGGCAGCAGGCGGTGATCAAACGAGAAGGAGCGCTGGAATTCGTCGAAGACCTTATCCGGCCCGCGATCGAAGCGCCCGCCCCACAGCTTGTCGTCCTTGCGGTCGGTCATGGGAGCAGGCTCACTTGCCGCCTTCGGCCTTGGCCTTGGGGCGCACGGTAACCGGCAGGGCGAAGAGATTGATGAAGCCCTCGGCGTCCTTGGGGTTGTAGCGGCCCATGGTGAAGCTGGCCAGATCGGCGCGGTAGAGCGAGAAAGGCGAAACGCGCTTGGTGATGTTCAGCGTGCCCTTGCAGAGCTTGAGGCCCACCGAGCCGCTGACGCGCTGCTGGGAGACGTTGAAGAAACCGTCGAGAGCGGCGCGCAGCGGCGCGAACCACAATCCGAAATAGACCATCTCGGCGTAGCGCACGGAAAGCATCTGCTGGAAATGGGTGGTGTCGCGATCGAGCGTCAGCGCTTCCAGTTCGCGGTGCGCGGTGACGAGCAGCGTGCCGCCCGGCGTTTCGTAAGCTCCGCGTGATTTCATGCCCACCAGGCGGTTTTCCACCAGGTCCGCGCGGCCGATTCCGTTGCGCGCGGCGATTTCGTTCAAGCTGTTGAGCAAGTCGATGGGACCGAGCGTTTTGCCGTTGACGGAGACCGGCGTGCCGCTTTCGAAACCGATTTCGACTTCCTCGGGCTTTTCCGGAGCCTTCTCCGGCGAAACCACCCACTGCCACATGGCTTCGTTGGGCGCGTTGGCGGGGTCTTCCAGTTCGCCGCCTTCGTGGCTGAGGTGCCAGATGTTGCGGTCGCGGCTGTAAATATTTTTCTTGGACTGCTCAACGGGAACGTTGTGCTGCTGCGCGTAGGCGATGGCGTCCTCGCGCGAGTCGATGGTCCATTCGCGCCACGGGGCGATGATCTGCACGTTGGGCGCGATGGCCTTGTAGCCCAGCTCGAAGCGCACCTGATCGTTGCCTTTGCCGGTGCAGCCGTGGGAGAGCCCATCGGCGCCCAGTTTGAGCGCGAGTTCTGCCTGGCGCTTGGCGATCACCGGCCGGGCCATGGAGGTGCCCAGCAGATAGGTGTGCTCATAGACGGCGCCGGCGCGCAGCGTCGGCCAGATATATTCGCGAATGAATTCCTCGCGCAGATCCTCGATGGTGGCGCTGGAAGCGCCGGTGGCCAGGGCCTTCTTGCGCGCGGCTTCCAAATCCTCCTGCTGGCCGACGTCGCCGATCATGGCGATCACTTCACAGCCGTAATTCTCCTTCAACCAGGGAATAATGATGGATGTATCGAGACCGCCGGAATACGCCAGCACGACCTTCTTCGGTTTGTTCACGAGTCCTCTTTCCAGGTTTTGTTCCAAGCAAATTGTAATTCGCCGGGCTTTCTGCGCCGCAGCCCGGAAATCATTCTAGCTCAGCAGCGTGAGCAGGATGGCCTTCTGCACGTGCAAACGGTTTTCCGCCTGATCGAAGGCGATGCAGCGCTCGCCGTCCATCACCTCGTCGGTGACTTCCGCGCCGCGGTGCGCCGGAAGGCAGTGCATGAAGACGCCTTCGGGAGCCAGCAACTCCATCATCGCATCGTTGACCTGAAAACCGGCAAAAGCGGCTTTGCGCTCGCAAGCTTCCTTCTCAAAACCCATACTGGTCCAGGTGTCCGTGTAAACCGCCTGCGCGCCCGTGACGGCTTCGGCGGGATCGCGCAGCAATTCGATTTTGGCCTTGGTTTCGCGGGCGGTGCGGCGCGCTTCGGCCACGATTTCCGGCGCGGGCTCATAGCCGGCGGGCGTGGCGACGCGCAGGTGCGCGCCCAGGCGCGCTCCGGCGAGCAGCAGCGAATTGCAAACGTTGTTGCCATCGCCGACGTAGGCCAGCTTCAGGCCGCGCAGGGAGCCGAATTTTTCCTCGAGGGTGAAGAAATCGGCCAGCGCCTGGCAGGGATGAAAGCGGTCGGAAAGAGCATTGATTACGGGAATTTTCGCTTTGGCCGCCAGCGCTTCGAGCGCGGTCTGCTCGAAGACGCGCGCGACAATCCCGTGCACCCAGCGCTCCAGGCTGCGGGCCACATCCGTGAGGGACTCGCGCTCGCCCAGCCGCGACTGCGTGTGGTCCAAAAACACGGCCGACCCGCCCATGCTCTGAATGCCCACCTCGAAGGTGACGCGTGTGCGCAGCGAGGGCTTTTCAAAAATCAGCGCCAGCACTCGCCCCGTGAGCGCCCCGCGATAGCGGTCCGGGCGCGCCTTGATGTCCGCGGAGAGCTGCAGGAGTTCGCGCACGCTCGAGGCGTTCCATTCCGTTCCCGTCAGCAGATCCGACGAAATCATCAATTGCGTCGCTAGAGTCGTTGCGGTCATTTTCACCTCGCCGCGGCGGTGATGGCCCGTGCCGGTTCCGCTTTCGCGGAGGATTCGGCCGGAGCATTCACTCGCGGGGTTTGAGTCAAAACTGCTTTGAACGTACGAAGAAACTCGCGCACCTGCGCGGCGCTCACCGTATAGGGCGGGAGCAGGCGCAGAGTGGTGTCGTGGGTGCAGTTGATGAGCAGGCCGCGATCGAGCGCGGCGGCGACGAAGGGAGCGCCTTCCACGCTCAGCTCAATGCCCAGCATCAGGCCTTCGCCGCGCACTTCGCGAATAATGGGCACCTTGCGGGCCAGCGCTTCGAGGCCCGCGCGAAGCTGCGCGCCGCGTTCGCGGATATTTTCGAGCAACCGGGAGTCCTCGACAGTGCGCAAAAACTCAAGCGCCGTGGCGCAGGCCAGAGGCCCGCCGCCGAAGGTCGTGCCGTGCAGGCCGGGCGAAACGGCATCGGCCACTTTTTGCGTGGTCAGGATCGCGCCCAGCGGAAGCCCCGCGGCCAGCGGCTTGGCCACCACCGCGATATCGGGGAGCGCGGAAAATTTCTGGTACGCGAAATAGCGCCCGGTGCGTCCCAGCCCACACTGAATCTCATCGGCAATCAGCAGAGCGCCGTGCTGCGTGGCCAGGCTGCGCGCGCGGTTCCAGAACTCCTCGCTGACTGCGTGGATGCCGCCCTCGCCCTGCACCGTCTCGATCAGAACGCAGCAGACCGGCGCATCGAATTTCGCTTCCAGGTCGGCCACATCATTGAAGCGCACAAATTCCACGCCGGGAACCAGCGGAGCAAACGGCGCGCGGTATTTTTCCGTGTGCGTGACGCTCATCGCGCCAAAGGTTCTTCCGTGAAAGGAATTTTCCATGGCCAGAATGCGGGTCTTGCCGCTGGCGCCGCCCACCAGCCGCGCCAGCTTAAGCGCGCCGTCAATCGCTTCCGTGCCGCTGTTGGCGAAGAACACGCGATCCAGCCCCGACCATGCGGCGAGTTTGCGCGCCAGCGGCCCCTGATGCAGGTTATGGAACAGATTCGAGAGGTGAATGGCCCGCGCCGCTTCCCGGCGAATTATCTTCACGATGCGCGGGTGCGCGTGGCCCAGCGCATTCACCGCGATGCCGCCCAGAAAATCGAGATATTTCTTTCCCTGCGCGTCAAAAACCACCGCGCCACGGCCGTGGGTGAAGACCAGCGGCGAGCGCTTGTAGGTGGGCAGAAGAAAATCCACGGCATCGCGCACGGCGGCGTCCGCCGGCGATGTCCGCCGCGTTGCGCCTTTTTTGTTTTTCGTCCGCCTCATCCTTTTTTCTTCCTTCGTTTCCCCGCGGCTAGTCACGCCGCGCTCATCGCCGCGCCGGCCTTGTGGGCCACCTTGCCCAGCGTCACCAGCGTGCCCAGCGCCGTCCCGGCCTTGCCCTTGACCACGTCGCCCGCAACACCTACCGCGCTCAGCAGCGCTTCCGGCCCGGTTCCGCCGACAATGCGCACGCCGCCCACGCCACCCTCGAGCGCGCGCTTGGCCGCTTCCAGCTTGAGAACCATTCCGCCGGAAACCACCCTGCTCTCCACCAGCTTGCCGATCTCTTCGCAGGAAACGGCCTGGAGAAGTTCTTCGCCCTGGAGCACACCAGCCACGTCGGTCAAATAAATCAGCGCATCGGCGCGCACATATTCGGCGCAGGCGGCGGCCATGTGGTCGGCATTGATGTTGTAGAGTTCGCCGTCCGGTCCCAGCCCCAGGCACGGCGCCACTGGGATCAGCCCTTCGCGCCAGAGCGATTCGAGGAAACCCACGTTCGCGCCCGTGAGGTAGCCGACGAAGCCGAGACCGCCGGAAATGTCGTTATGCACCAGCGGCTCGGCGCGGAAACACTGCGCGTCCGCCGCGGAGATGCCCACGGCGGGCTGCCCTTCGGCGGAGATGGCCGCAGCCAGGCGCTTATTGAGCAGCCCGGCAAAAACCATCACCGCGGCGTCGCGCGTCTCGCGGTCGGTGACCCGCAGTCCGGCGACAAAGCGGCTCTCCAGACCCATGCGCTTCAGCGTGGCGGTGAAGAGGCGTCCGCCGCCGTGCACCACCAGAATCTGATGCCCCGCGCGCGCCAGCGCGGCCACCTGCGCCGCCAGCGAATCCACCGCCGCGGCGTCTTCCAGTAAAGCTCCCGCAAATTTAATGACGAGTCTCATTGGAGTGCAGTCTGCTCCTCGATGCCAAGAATGTGATTGAAATTCTGAACCGCCTGCCCCGCGGCGCCCTTGCCCAGATTGTCCAGGCAGGAGACCACGATCAGCCGCTCGCCCGTCTCGTCCAGGGCGAAGCCGATATCGCAAAAATTGGTGTGGGCCACGTGCTGCAGCTCGGGCAGCTTCCCCGCAGGCCAGATGCGCACCATGGGGCGCCCGGCGTAAAACTTGCGGTAGAGCGCCTCGATTTCCGCGGCGGCGCGCTTTTCTCCCAGCCAGATATACAGGGTCGAAAGAATGCCGCGCGCCAGCGGCAGCAAATGCGTGGAAAACATGACCTGCGCGCCGTCGAGGCCGGTGTGCTCGAGAATTTCCGGCGTGTGTCTGTGGGAAAAAAGCCCGTAGGCGCGGAAATTTTCGTTCACTTCCACGAACTGCATCTCCCGGCGAAGCTCCTTGCCCGCCCCGCTCGCTCCGGACTTGCAATCGCAGATGATGCCGCGCTCGGGGGCAATCCAGCCCGCTTGGGAGAGCGGGCGAAGCGCCAGAATCACGCTGGTGGCGTAGCAGCCGGGGTTGGCGATGAGCCGCGCCGAGGAAATCCGCGAAGTGTACAGCTCGGGCAGGCCGTAGACGGCCTGCTCCAACGCGGCTTCCGGCGCCGCTTCCATCTTGTACCAGGCGGAGAAGGTGGCTCCCGAACGGAAGCGAAAAGCTCCGCTCAAGTCCACCACGCGCAGGCCAGCCTGCGTGAGTTGCGGCGCAATTTCCCGCGAAACCTCGTGCGGCGTGGCCAGAAAGGCGGTGCCCGCGGAGCTTTCCGCAATGGCCTCCAGAGAAAGTGTTTTCACCGGCGCATCGCCCCAGCCGCGAAACTGCGGAAAGAGTTCGCCCAGACACTGGGCTCCGGCGGTGTCCCGCAAATAAAAAACCGGTTTGCGCACCGCGGGATGGCGCAGAAGTATGCGCGCCAGCTCCAGGCCGGTATAGCCGGAGACGCCCACGACCGCGACTTGTTGCGGATCTCTCATTGCAGCTCGGCTTCGATCTTCTTCTGCAGCGATTCGCGCGTCTTGCGCCTGGCGGTGATGATCAGCACGGTGTCATCCCCGGCGATCGTGCCGGCTACCTCCGGAAATTTGGCGCGGTCCACGGCCGCAGCCAGAGCCTGGGCCCCGCCCGGAGGCGTCTTCAGCACCAGCATGTTTTCGGCGGGCCGGATATCCAGAAGAAATTCGCGCAGGGCGTGCGCCAGCGGCGGAAGAGCGGAAGCGTCCTCGGCCAGCGCCGCGGCAGGCTTGTAGCCTTCGGGGGTCTTGATCAGCTTGAGCTCCTGCAGGTCGCGGGAGAGGGTGGCCTGGGTGACGCGCAGTTTGCGCTGGGCCAGCCGGCGGCGCAGGTCGTCCTGGCTGGAGACGGGTTCGCTGGCGACCAGATTGAGGATCTGGCCGTGGCGGTACTTTTTCCCGGCGTGGATGGCCATCGATTGAATATGCAAAGCCATGCATATTTATACGATGCCCGCGGCGCGCTGTCAAACATTTCTTGCAATTATTTCTTCTCCGGCCGCCATTCCTTCACCCCCTCTCCTTCCTGTATCATGGGACCGTAGCACCGCAGTTTCCCGCCCGTTTGCCGGGGCTCCACCAGCCTCTCGCGGGTTCCTGATTCCAAGGAGCCGATCATGTCCAAAGAACGCACCAGCAATAAAAAATCCCGGGAAGAATACCGCCTGCGCACGCGCCTGATTCACGGCACCTTCGCCAGCGGCCGCTGGGATTACGGCCATCACGTCGTTCCGCCGCAATCCAGTTCGGCCACCTACCGCCTGTCCTCGGTGCACCGCGGGGCGCAGGGCTTCATCGAATTCGCCACGCCGGAATCGCGCCGCGCTCCCATCTATATTTACGATCGCCTGGATGAGCCCAGCCGCGGGATGCTCGAGGAAAATCTGGCTGTCGCGGAAGGAGGCGAAGTGGCCGTCACCTTCGCCACGGGCATGGCCGCAGTCAGCGCGGCTCTGGGCATCCTGGCCGCGGCGGGCGATCAGATCGTCGCGCACCACATTCTCTACGGCTGCACGCACAGCCTGATGACCAGCTGGCTGCCGCGCTACAAGGTGCGCACCGATTTTTGCGACCTGTGCCATCCGGAATCCCTGGCCAAAATTGCCACCAAGGACTGCCGCGTCGTCTATTTCGAGACGCCCGTCAATCCCACCATGGAATTGATCGACATGGCCGCGGTGCGGCGCGTCGTGGACCGCCTCAACGAGGGCCGCCCGGAGGCCGAGCGCATCCTTATCGTCGTGGACAACACCTTTGCGACGCCGTATTGCCAGCGCCCGCTGGCCCACGGCGTGGACCTGGTGGTGCACAGCCTGACCAAGGACATCTGCGGGTTCGGCACGGAGATGGGCGGCGCGGTCATCGGCGCAAACCGCTTTTTCAATCACCTGATGCTCTACCGCAAGGATTTCGGCGGCGTGCTCTCCCCGAAGAACGCCTGGCCCATTCTGGTCTACGGCCTGCCCACGCTGGCCACGCGCATGGTCAATCAGCAGAAGACGGCCATGCACGTGGCCGACTTTCTTACCCACCAGCCCAAAGTCGCCCGCGTGCTCTATCCCGGGCTGCCGAATTTTCCGCAGCACGATTTGGCGCGCCGGCAGATGACCACTCCCGACGGGCAATTCGCCCCCGGCAGCATGATCTATTTTGATTTGAAGGGCGGCGACGGCAGCATCGAAAGCGCCCGGCAGGCCGCCGAGCGCTTCGTGGACCATATCGCGGAGAAGGCCTACACGATTACGCTGGCGGTGAGCCTGGGGCAGATCAAGACGCTGATCGAAAATCCATTTTCCATGACCCACGCCTCGGTTCCCGACGAGGAAAAAATCCGCAGCGGGCTGCAACCGGGCGGAATTCGCCTTTCGCTGGGGCTGGAGGACTGGCACGACATCATCGCCGACTTGGAAAATGCGCTGGAAGTGATATAAGGGTAGTTCGCCCGGCCGGGCACCCCTGTCAGATACGCGTCATAGGGACTTGACCAGGCTGGCTTTCGTCGCTTTGGCATGTTACGTATTAATCGCTAAGTCCTTCTATGCCTATGTCATGCAAATCACCGGGCTGCAAGACGGCGGTCCCCGCCGCGCTGGATGACCAGCAACTCTGCGTTTTGCATTTCACCCTGCTGCTCGAACAGGGCTGCGGAGAGATGCGCCGCGAAACCGCCCTGGGAAAAACCAATCACGAGCAACAAGCCGAAATTCTCCGCTTCATCACCGAAAACGGCGAACGCCTCGCCCGCGTTTCCACCAGCGGCCTGCATCTCACCGACGACCTGAAGGCTCGCATCCTAAGCACTTTTCTTACGCTGATGAACCTGCGCGAAAATATCGACCGCTCAGCCATGCGCGTTCCTTTCGGCCGCGGCGGCAATCCGCGCTGACTCTTTCCCCTCTGGCTTCCCACAACTGGAAAAAATTATGCGCCCAGGTAGCGGGCATAGAGCGAACGCGCCACGCCCGGATCTTTCGTTCCTTTGATGATGGCGCGGCCGTCGGCGAAGACGGTCACTTCGTACGGCGGAACCTGAAAACGCAGCAGGAACTCGTTGCTGCGCACCCCGGCCACGCTGGGCGCCAGCCGCTCGCGCACCTGGGCCAGGTCCAGGCTGCGCCCGCGTTCGTGAATCTGCACGGAGTCCCGCCCGCACATGGTGATGCGCGGCTGCGCCTGTCCCTCCAGGTAGCGGAATTCCCTCCGCGCGCAAACGCCGCAGTCCGCATTGCGCCCCACGGACACCGATTGCATCCGCCCGCTCCAGATGTCGCAGGAAATCAGCCGCCCGTGCAGCGCCTCGGTGCGCCCCGCCAGGATTTTCAGCGCCTCGCCCACTTCCAGCGAAGCCGCCAGATTCACCACCGGGCCCAGCACCCCTACCGTGTCGCAGGTCTCTTCCATTCCCGGCGTTCCGTGTTCCACCAGACAGGCCAGGCAAGCGGTAATCCCCGGGCGGATGACCATGGAGAGACCGTAGCTGGCCACGGCCGCCGCGTAAATCCACGGGCGCCCGTGCTTCACCGCATAATCATTCATCAGGAAGCGCGTTTCGAAATTATCCGTGCCGTCCAGGATGAGGTCGAAGCCGCCCAGCAGTTCCTCCACATTGCCGGGCCCCAGATCGGCGATGCGTCCTTCCACTGCAACGTCGGAATTGATGGCCCGCAGCTTGCTCTCCGCGGCGACCGCCTTGGGCAGCGACTCCCGCGCGTCGGCCTCGTCGAACAGCGTCTGCCGCTGCAGGTTGGAGGGCTCGACGAAGTCCCGATCCAGCACCCGCAATCGGCCCACTCCCGCGCGCACCAGCAGCCCGGCCGCGGCCGCGCCGATGGCCCCGCAGCCCACGATCACGGCGCTCGAAGCCGCCAGCCTGCGCTGCCCTTCCTCGCCCAATCCGGCAAAAAGGATCTGCCGCGAATATCTTTCGTTTAGTGGTTTGTCCACGCTCGCTCACGCCCCCGCAATCTTGCGCCGCCCCGTCTGCACTGCACCAAGGGACAGGATAGCGCCAAAGTGGCACAGCCGGGTAAGGCTAAGGGCACTGTGCTAACCTTCTATCTGGCCGATTTGGCGATTCGAAAATATGAAGATTGATCGCTTCCATCGAGGCGGAGCCTTTCTTTTACTGCCGATTCTTTTCGCTGCCGGAGCGCTGCGGTGCCAGGTTCCCGCGCCCGCGCAACCCTCCGAGCAGCAGGCTTCCGCGCAACAATCCCAGGGCGCCGTTTCGCCCGCGCTGCCCATTGTGGCCGTGCGCATCGTGACCAGCGACGGGCGCATTCTCTCCGAAGCTCCGCCCGGGCTGCCCCTCGCCGTGGGCCAGCCGGCCCCGGCCGGAGCAATTCGCGAGTCCCTGCGCATTCTCTACCGCACGGGAAATTATCAGGATTTGCAGGCCATCGAAACTCCTGTCACCGGCGGCGCACGCATTGATTTCCTGGTGCGCGAAAATCTCTTCTTCAATCAGGTGCGCATCGCCGGGCTCATCGCTCCTCCCAGCGAAGCCACGGCCGTCGCCTCCATGCAGATCAATCTCGGCCAGGTCTTCCGCCCGAGCGTGCTGGACGAAGGCCTGGGCCGCTTGCGCGACGCCCTGGCCGAAGAGGGTCTCTACGAAGCGCGGGTTTCCGCCGAACCCGTGCCGCATCCGCAAACTCAACAGATGGATATGCTCGTGCGCGTCGTCCCCGGTCCCCGCGCGCGAATCGGACAAATCCAACTGCTCAACCATACCGGTTATCCCTCCTCCCAACTGCTCGAGCAGGCCCGCCTGGCCGCCGGCCGCGAGCTTACCCTTCGGCGGCTACAAACCGGCAGCGAGCGGATCCGCAAATTCCTGGGAAAGAACGGGCATCTCAGCGCCCGCGCAACCGTCCGCCGCGGCCCCTACGACCCCGCGAAGAAAACCGTGCCCCTGGAACTGGAAGTGGCCGAAGGCCCGCGGGTCCGCGTGGCCGTGAGCGGAGCGAAATTCTCGCGCCGCGCGCTGAAGAAACTCATCCCCATCTACCAGGAAGCGGCGATTGACCCCGACCTGCTCGAAGAAGGCCGCCGCAACCTGCAGGAGCGCCTGGAGAATGACGGCTATTTTGACGCGCAAGTGACCTACACCACAGCGACGCATGAATTTCAGAAATCCGGGAGCGCCTGGAAGAGCGAGGAAGAAGTCGTCACCTACGCGATCGATCGCGGCGAGCGCCACAAAGTGGTGGGCATAGAAATCGCCGGCAGCCGCTATTTCAGCCGCGAACAGCTGCGCCAGCGCCTGCGCATTCAGCCCGCCGCTTTCGCCTCCCCGGGGCGTTTCAGCCGCAGCCTCCTCGATGACGATGCGCAATCCATGCTCAGCCTCTATCAGGGCAACGGTTTCGAAAACGCCCGGGTCACCCCCGTGGCCCTCGATGATTTCCACGGCAAAAGCGGCGCCCTGCTCGTTCGTTTCCAGATTGACGAAGGCCCGCAAACAAAGGTCGGCTCCCTTTCCCTCGAAGGCAACCGCTATTTCTCCCAGGACGAATTATTTTCCGTTATCGGCTCGACTCCCGGCCAGCCCTTCTCCGAGTTCAACGTCATCTCCGACCGCGACAACATCCTGGCCCTCTACTTCAACGAAGGTTTTCCCCAGGCCCGCTTTACCGCCGCCGTCGAACGCTCCGCCGCCGCTTCCCCCTCGCTTCCCGCCCAGGTGCGCCTGACCTACCACCTCGAGGAAGGACCGCAGGTGCGTGTCCGCCAGGTGCTCTCCGGCGGACAGCGCCACACCCGCCCGGAGGTGATTCAGCGCGAAATCCGCTTTCGGCCGGGCGAGCCTCTGCGCCAGGGCGAGGTGGTAGAATCCCAGCGCCGCCTCTACAACCTGGGCATTTTCAATCGCGTGGCCATCGAACCACAAAATTCCGCCGGCAGCGATCCGCAGAAAAATGTCTCCGTGCTGGTCGAAGAGTCCAAGCGCTACACGCTCTCCTACGGCGGCGGCGTGGAAGTGCAGCGCCTGGCCAGCACCACCGATCCCACCGGAGGGCAATTGCGCGCCAGCCCCCGCGGCTTGCTGGAAATCTCCAAGGCCAATCTCACCGGCCGGGCCGATTCCCTGGCTCTGAAAATCCGCGGCAGCACCTTGCAGGGCCGCGCGCAGCTGGCCTATTCCGCGCCCAACACCTTCGGCAAGGATGCCCTGAGCTTCCAGGCCGTCGCTTCCGCCGAACGCATCCAGGACATCAGCACCTTCAGCGTGACCCGCTACGAAGGCACCGTGCAGCTCGCCCAGGTGGTTTCGCCGCTGACTTCGCTGCTCTACCGCTACGCGTTCCGCAAGGTTCTGGTCAACCAGTTGAAAATCACCCCGCAGGAAGTTCCCCTCTTCAACCAGCCCACGCTCATTTCCGAATTCGGGCTGGGCTGGTTCCGCGACCGCCGCGACAATCCCGCCAATGCCACCCGCGGCAACTTCACCAGCGCCGACACCAGCGTGGCCGACACTTCCATCGGCTCGAGCGCCAGCTTCCTGCGTTTTTTCATCCAGAATTCCGCCTATTATCCCCTGGGCCGCCGCTTCAGCTTTGCCCGCTCGCTGCGCTTCGGCGTTCTTCTTCCCTACCGAGATACCGTTTCCCTCAGCTTCCCCGCTCCCATCGCTCCTCCTCTGCCCACCGTCATTCCCCTCCCCGAACGCTTCTTCGCCGGAGGCGGCACCTCCCTCCGCGGCTTCGCGCTCAACCAGGCGGGCCCGCGCGACGCGCTCACCGGCTTCCCCGTCGGCGGCCAGGCGCAGTTGATTCTCAATCAGGAACTGCGCTTCCCGCTGCGCGTTCCCCTTTTCGGAACCCAACTCGGCGGCGCTCTGTTCTATGACGCTGGAAACGTTTTCAGCCGCCTCAAGCACATCTCTCTGCGCTGGAAATCTCCCACTCCGGTCTTTGATCCCCTCAATCCCACCGTGTGCCAGTACAACTGCACCAACGAACTCGATTCCTATTCCCATACGCTCGGTTTCGGCGTGCGCTATGCCACTCCCGTCGGTCCCATCCGCGTGGATATCGGCTACCTGCTGAATCCGTCCACTCTGGTCGTCCCCTGCCCCAGCGCCGTGCCCAACTGCCAGCAATCCGCCACCCTGCCGCGCTGGCAGCTATTTTTCAGTTTGGGAGCGCCCTTCTGATGCTCCGCCTCCGCCACATCCTGATCCTTGCCGGCCTCCTGGCTCTCTCCGCCTTCGCCAGCCTTTCCGCGGGCCGCCCCCAGCGGGTTCTCGACCGCATCGCCGCGCGCGTCGAAGACGACGTCATCCTCTACAGCGAAATCCGCGACCTCGCCGCCTTCCAGCAATTGGCCGGCGGCAAGCGCGAGACGGACGCTCAGCTCCTCGACCGCCTCATCGACCAGTGGATTGTCCGCAGCGAAGCGGAGGCTTCCCATTACCCCCGCCCCTCCGAAGCCGAGATAGACCGCGAACTGGAGTCCTGGAAAAAAGGCTTTTCTTCCGAAGCCATTCTCGCCCAACTCCTCGCCGACGCCGGCTGGTCCCTGGCCGACCTGCGCGGCATGCTGGCGGCGCAACTCTATCTCACCGGCTATCTTGATTCGCGCTTCCGCCCTTCCGTGCAGTTGCCCCCCGGCGCGGTCGAGGAGTTTTACCAGGCTTCAATCGTCAGCGCGGCGCAAGCCCGCAAGGAAACTCCGCCGCCGCTGGAATCCGTGCGCGATTCCATCCAGGAAGCGCTGGTTCAAAAAGGCATTAATGAGCTTGCCGACCGCTGGCTGAAGGAACGCCGCGAACGTTTGCATGTCGAGAAGGAACTGCCATGAGCCGCTGGCTCTTCCGCCGCGGGAATTCGCTAGACCCCCGGCCGCGCCGTCCGCGCCGCTGGCTGCGCCGGGCCATGTGGCTCTTGCTGGCCAAGGTTGTCCTGGTGATTTCCGGCCTGGTGATCTTCCTCTGGAGCGGCGCCGCTGATCCGATTTTGCGCCGCGCGATCATTCACCGCCTGGAAACGGCCACCGGAGCGCGCGTCGAAATCAAGAATTTTTCCATGCGCTGGTGGGGCTTGCATGCAAGTCTCCGCGGATTTGTCCTGCACGGCCAGGAACCCGCCGGCGCCGAGGACGGTTCCCTGAATCGTCCCTCGCCTTCCCGCAAAGGCGCCCCGCCCGCGCCCCTCGGCTCCCGCCTGATGGACTTGCGCATCCAGAAACTGGAAATCACCGGCGGCTGGATTCTCTACAACGCCACGCGCAGCCCGCTGTCGCTGCAAGGCGACGGCATGAGCCTGCAGATGAGCGGAGGCTCCCCCGAGCAGCCTCTCTATCTGGGCGAGCTGAACTGGCGCAACCTCACTCTTGCGCTACAGCACTCCCAGCCCATGAGCGCCGCCCTCTCCGTAAAATTTTCCCTGGCCCCGGACGTTTTTCGCATCGAGCAGGCCGTGGTGCGCGTGGCCCACTCCCAACTGGACGCCACCGCCGAGTTGCGCAACTTCGCCCAGCCCTCCGTGAACTTCCGCTACCGCGCCTGGATGCGCCTCGACGATCTCCGCCCGCTGCTGCGTAAGAACAAGCCTCCCTCGGGCAACGTGGACTTCCGCGGCGAGGGTTCCTTCGCCGCGGGCCAACTGCGTCTCGACGGCAGCTATTCCGCCCAGTCAATATCACTGCCCTATCCCGAATTTCGCGCCTCGGGCATCTCCAACCGCGCCACCTATCACGCCGATGAACACGGCCTGGTCATCCCCGATTTCCACGTGGATATTTACGGCGGCGCTGTCACCGCCAAGGTCAGCCTCCAGTTCGCCGGCCTTCTTTTCCGCGCCGATTCGCAAATCCGCGGCGTCAGCCTCGCTTCCACGCTCCGCGCTCTCGACCGCCCCGCTTTTCCCGTCGATTCCCTCCATTGGGATGCGCTCATCTCCGGCGACACCGTGGAAACCTGGAGCGCCGGCTTTCAACACTTTGAAGTCACGGGAAAAACTTCCTGGACTCCTCCCGCGCAACTCTCCCCCGGCCGCATTCCCTCCACCGGCGCTTTCGCCCTGCACTACGGCCATGACCAGCGCCTCCTGCGCATCTCCAGCGGCCTGATTACGCTTCCCGCGGGCCGCGTCACCTCTTCGGGCCTGCTGGGCCGCGATGCCACTTCCCTGGACATTACGTTCGAAACCGCGGACCTCTCCTCCTGGAACGATTTCATCCTGGCCATCCGCGATCTCTCTCCCAAGGAGCGCCGCTCCACTCCGTCCATGGCCGGCAGCGGCCGCTGGGACGGCCGCATTCTCGGCCCCATCGCCAAACCCGCTTTTGTCGGCCACCTACGCGCCGAACTGCTGCGCTACGGCTCGCTCGATTTCGATCTGGTCGATGCCGATATCACCTACTCCCCCGCCGAATTTTCCCTGGCCCGCGGGCGCTTGCAGCGCGGCAGCATCGATACCGAAGTCGAGGCCAATCTTCAGCTTTCCCTGTGGGCTTTCCTCCCCGGCAACCGCTGGCAAGCCGATGTGAACCTTCTGCAATCTTCCGTGGAGGATCTCCAGCGGCTCTTCGCTCTCTCTTACCCGCTGCGCGGCAGCCTCACCGGACAATTTCACGGCCGCGGCACGCGCTCTGCTCCCTCCGTCACCGGCCTCTTCGATCTCGCCGGCGGACAAGCCTCTGGCCTTCCCTTCAACCGCCTGCGCGGCCAGATGAATTGGACTCCCGGGCAACTGGACATCGCCGACGCCGAACTGCGCGTCCTGCCCCGTGACAAGTCCGGTCCCCAGGGCGCCGGCCTGGTCACCGGCTCGGCCACGTACCGCTTCGCCGACGATAACCTCTCGCTCGACCTCGTCGGCGCGGGCTTTCCACTCGAGAGCTTCGACCGCATCCAATTACCCCGCCTGCC
>JAIQGC010000146.1 GCA_020072805.1 Terriglobia bacterium | reverse complement strand
CGCGCAGCACGCGCTGCCCGGAAAGATCATCGAGTACCGCGAAATCAGCAAGCTGAAATCCACGTACGTGGACGAGCTGCCCAAGCTCATTCACCCGGAAACCGGGCGCCTGCACACCAGCTTCAGCCAGACCGGCACGGCCACCGGGCGCCTCAGCTCCTCCGACCCCAACCTGCAGAATATTCCGGTGCGCAGCGAACTCGGCCGGGAGATTCGCGCGGCGTTCGCCGCGGAAAAAGGGAAGCTGCTGCTCTCCGCCGACTATTCGCAGATCGAGCTGCGCATCATGGCCCATTTCTCGGACGACCCGGTGCTCGTCGCGGCCTTCCGCAACGGGGAGGATATTCACGCGCGCACCGCGCAGGAGGTTTTCGGCGTGGGCCCACTGGCGCAAACCGCGGAGCACCGCCGCGCCGCCAAGGCCATCAACTTCGGCATCATCTACGGCCTTTCGGCCTTCGGCCTGGCGCAGCAACTGGGCATCGAGCAGAAGGAGGCCGCGCAGTTCATCTCCGCCTATTTCCAGCGCTACCGCGGCGTGAAGCAGTACCTCGACCGCATCCTCGAAGAGACCCGCAAGAGCACCGTGGCGAAAACGCTGTTCGGGCGCATCCGGCCCATACCGGAGATCGCTTCGCCGCAGGTGCAGCTGCGCAACTTCGCCGAGCGCACCGCGCTCAACTCCCCGCTGCAGGGCACCGCCGCGGACCTCATCAAGCTGGCCATGATCTCCATCCAGCGGCGGCTGGCCGCGGAAAGGCTGGAGGCGCGCATGATCCTGCAGGTGCACGACGAGCTGCTCTTCGAAGCGCCGCGCGGCGAGCTCGAGAGCTTGCGCGCCCTGGTCCGCGAGGAGATGCAGAACGTTTACGCCCTGAAAGTGCCGCTGGTCGTGGACGTGAAGTCCGGCCCCAACTGGCGCGATATGCAGTAGCCGGGGAGCAACGGGCCGGCCGCCGCCGCGGCTCTTTTCGGAATTCTTTTCTTTTCTTCCCCGGCGGCGCCTCCCGGACGTAGAATGCCCGCGAGGGGGCGTGACCTTGCGTCCGGGTCACCTGCCCGGGGAGGCAATGATGCGTCACATCTTCACCGTTTTCGCGGCCCTGGCACTGGCGGGGTTTGCGGGCTCGCGCATTCCGCAGGCAAAACCGCAGGAGGCGCCCCCAGCGGATGCCAAGGTTCCTTCGGAATACTCGAGCAAGAGCAATCCCGTGAAGCCGACTCCGGCCGGCCTGGAAGAGGCGCGGCGCATTTACGGCTACGATTGCGAGATGTGTCATGGCAAGGACGGCAGGGGCAAGGGCGACCTCGCCGGAGACATGAAGCTGGACATGCACGACTGGCGCAATCCGGCCGCCCTCGAGAAATATTCCGACGGCGATCGAGGTGCTTGGCCAGGGCCCCCAGCTCGCGGCGCTCCATCACGTACTCCATGACCCCGGCTTCCATTCGAGACAGGTCGAGGAGATTCGAGATGAGTCCGGCAAGCCGCCCGCCGCTCTGCGCTAGCTGGACGCCGAAGACGGTCCGATAGTTGCTGTCCTGTCCCGGCTAATTCCAGGCGCAGCCGCCGCGCCTGGGCCAGATTTTTGTTTTGATATTCCGTCACACCGGAGGCTCCCGTGGCCCATGCGCCGCAATTCCTGAAACTCGTCAATGACGCCAAAACCCGCATCAAGGAAACCAACGTCGCCGGCGTCAAACGCCGCATGGAGGCCGGCGAGAAGTTCCTCCTCGTGGATGTGCGCGAGGAGAGCGAGTGGGCCCAGGGCCATCTCCCCGGCGCGGTGTACATGGGCCGCGGGGTGATCGAGCGCGACATCGAGCAGAAGATCCCCGACACCGGCGCCAAGCTGATCCTCTATTGCGGCGGCGGCTTCCGCTCCGCGCTGGTGGCGGACAACCTCCAGAAGATGGGCTACACGAACGTCGAGTCCATGGACGGCGGGTGGAAAGGCTGGCTCGACGCCGGCCTGCCCACGGCAAAAGGGTGACCGGGAGAAAAGACGCGCTCCTGGAAATCGGTAAGAGCGTCTCCCACTGCCGCCAATCATCCCGAAACTCTCCGCCGATGGGTCAGAACATCAGGAGCACCTTGCGCCGCCTATCAGGGCCGCCAGACGAGAGGGCGTAGCCGGGAGATGGTGGATGCGAATTCCCGTGGCGTTGGCGATGGCGTTGGCGATGGCGGGGGCCACAGCCACTGTCGCACACTCGGCTACGCCCTTAGCTCCGAGGCTCGCCGAGGGATCCATCATCTCCACCATCAACGGGACGACTTCCGGGGTTTCCCGCGCGGTGGGAATGCGGTATTGCTTGAAGCCCGTGGTCACGCCGGGGTGGAATTCCTCCTTGAGGGCGAACCCCATTCCCAGGGACACGGCTCCTTCTATCTGTCCTTTCAGCCCCTGAGCAAAGATAGCGCGCCCCACATCGTGGGCAGCCACTACCCGGAGCACGCGCACCGTCCCCTGTAGCGTGTCCACCTCCACCTCGGCCATATGGGTCGCGGACACATGCACCAGATACGGGCTGGGGCCCCCGCTCAGCGAGTCGCGCACAAGGACGGGATGGAAGCTCCCCTTGAACCGCAGGGGAAGCCCTGCCGACAGCCTGGCCCGGGCCAC
>JAIQGC010000028.1 GCA_020072805.1 Terriglobia bacterium | reverse complement strand
CATATAGGTGAGAGATGTAATAAGGAAACTAAAAGAGTATATACCCTTCCAGGTCCTCCTCCGCGCCGCGAACATCCGCTCCCGCGCGTAGTTCCGGCGGCTCCGGCGCGCGTTCCGCGCCGAGGGGCAATTCGGGCGGAAATAAGCCTGCGAAAGGATCATCTCATTCCAACGGTGGGACAGCGCGCGGCCGGGATCATTAACCGCGGCATCGCAGGCATTGTATAAAAGGGAGGCCTCCGATACTGGGGGCCTCCTTTATTTTTTGCGGCGCGCGGCAAGGCGCTTGTCCTTCAGGCAGATCCAGCTAACGATTTCGGAAAATGCGGGTCCAAACCGGTGTGGTAGTCTGAATGCCGCGATGTATTCACTGAAAGGCTGCCTGCGGACTGGCCGCACGTGGCGGCGGGTACTTGGGAGTTTCCTTTGGCATTCCAGCGCGGCTATTGGCTGGCTATTTCCCTGACAGCGCTTGGGGTGTGCTCGGCGGCAGGGGCGGAGCCGGCGGCGCGCGTCATTTCCAGTTCGGTTCACGTCCCTCATCTGAGCGGCGAACCCAAGCTCGATGATTTTCTGGGCATGGAGCCGCATGGGGCTGTGGCCGCGCAGATGGCGCGCGAGGATGGGTTCCTGCAGCGGGAACCACACGATGGGGAAGCCGCCAGCCAGCGCACGGAAGTGTATTTGGGCTACGACGAGAGACATCTCTTCGTGGTCTTCGTGTGCTATGACGGCCAGCAGGGCCATGTGCGCGCGCACATGACTCGCAGGGAGAATCTGGAGGGCGAGGACACGGTAGGCGTCTACCTGGACACCTTTCAGGACCGGCGGCGAAGCTACGCATTCGTCAGCAACCCCCTGGGGGTGCAGCGGGACATGATCTGGACGGAATCGGGAGGCCCGGACGACTCCTTCGACACCGTATGGGATTCACAAGGGCGGCGCACCGCGCGGGGATACGTGGTCTTGCTGGCCATCCCCTTCAAAAGCCTGCGCTTTCCGGCGCAGGAGGGCAAGCACTGGGGCATTGTGCTGCAGCGGAGCATTTCCCGCTCCGGGGAAGTCTCTTCCTGGCCCTACGTCTCTTCCAAGCTGCAGGGCCTGCTCACGCAGGAAGCGGAACTGGACGGATTGAACGGAATTTCCTCGGGGCGCAATCTCTCGCTGACTCCCTATGGGGTGATGCGCTCGTTCAAACAGCTCGATCTGCGCGACGATGCCAACCCGCACTACACCAGCAAGCGCATCGGGGGCACCGGCGGTCTCGATGCCAAGGCCGTGCTGCACCAGAGCTTCGTTCTCGACGCCACGGTCAATCCCGATTTCAGCCAGGTGGAATCGGACGAGCCGCAATCCACCGCCAACCAGCGTTTTGAGGTTTATTATCCGGAGAAGCGCCCGTTCTTCCTGGAAAATTCGGACTATTTTCAGGGGCCCGCATTCACCCCGGAGGGGATGAATTTTTTTCAGCCGCGGGAGAGCTTCGTCTTCACGCGCAACATCCTAGATCCGGAATTCGGTCTGCGCCTGACCGGCAAGAGCGGGCCGTATTCTTTGGGCCTGCTGGTGAGCGACGACCGCGGGCCGGGGGAGAGCGTGAGTCCTGGCGACCCCAATTTCGGCAAGCGCGCCTATTTCGCGGTGGCCCGAGTGCAGCGGGAATTGGGCAGCCGGGCGAGCTTCGGGGTGTTCTATACGGACCGGGAATTCGACGCGCAGTACAACCGCGTGGGAGGCATGGATGCGCGGCTCAAGCTGGGAGATAACTGGGTGGCCAGCGCCGGGGCGGATTACAGCAGCACGATAGATTCGGACGGGGTCTATTCCACCGGGCCTGCCTACGATCTTCTGCTGAACCGCAAAGGCCGGCAGTTCAACTATTCCTTGGAATACCACGACACTTCTCCCGGATTCATCACCGACACGGGATTCTTCCGCCGCCCGGACATCCGCCGGGCCATTCAGTTCATGAACTACAGCTTCCGGCCGGAAGGGAAGCGGGTGGTTTCCTGGGGGCCGCACGCCAGCCTGGCGCGCAGTTACGACTACAGTGGATTGTTGCTGGACGAACTCTACGGCATGGGAGGAGGAATCGAGTTTGCCCGGCAGATCCATCTGGAAGTCGGCGCGGGAGCCATTCGGGAGACTTTGCGCCCCAAGGATTACAGCGCGCTGCCGGCGAACCAGGCCTTTGGCGAGCCCTATAAGTTCGCGGCCATGATCGCGAGTCCCCTGCCGTCGTTTTCCCTGAGAATGATCGCTTTCCGCTCGGCCTCCATCAATTACAATCCGCCCGACGGCGTTGCTCCCTACCTCGCGGATGAAGAGTTCATCGAATCGGGGGTGACGGTGCGTCCGCTGACGGCCCTGGGAATTGAAAACTCCTATCTCCTGGATCGGTTGCGCGACCGCCGGTCGAATTCCGTGGCGTTTACCAACCACATCGTTCGTTCCAAGTGGAACTATCAGTTCACCCGCAAGCTTTCCGCGCGGATGATCCTGCAATATTCGGCGGTGCTATCCAATCCCCTGCTTTCCTCGCTCAGCCGAACCAGGGCGGTCAACGGCGATTTTCTGATTACCTATCTGGTGCATCCCGGCACCGCGCTTTACATCGGCTATAACAGCAACCTGGAAAATATTAATCCGGCGCTCTGCCAGCGGCTGCCCGCGGGCCCCTGCGATCCGGCCGGGCCGGGTTTGCTTTACCGCAATGGCCCGCTGGTCAATGACGGCCGCCTGCTCTTCGTCAAGCTTTCCTATCAGTTCCGTTATTGATTCCCCGGGAGAAAGCATTGCGGCGCATCCGCAAGGCCTTTGTAATCAACATATTCTTCCTTGTCTTCCCGCGAAACTCCGGGCGGTGGATCGGGTTTAACCTAGGAAGAAAGAATCCGGGAGCGGGCTGGCTCTTTCGCGACGCGCCGGCGAATTGAGGGATTCTCCGTGGCGGCTTGGTGCTAGATTCGATGGAGAACCCCGAACGTCAGCGAACCGGGATGGCGGCCTTTTAAAACCGTCCCGAACTCCAAGGAGTCCGAAATGAGAACCATTCTGGCGAAGTGGACAGTCCTGTTGGGCTTGGCCCTTTTTGCAATGTCCGTTCTGCCGCAGCCGGCAGCGGCCGAGCACGATGATCCTCCTGGGCGGGTGGCCCGGCTGGGTTTTGCCAGCGGCAGCGTGGCCTTTCAGCCTTCCGGGACGGGCGAATGGATCGATGCCAGCGTCAACCGCCCGATGACTGCGGGGGACAAACTCTGGTCGGACCGGGACTCGCGCGCCGAACTGCACCTGGGTTCCACGGTTATTCGCATGGGCGACAATACCGGGCTGGCCTTTTTGAGTCTGGACGATCAATTTACCCAGGTGCGCCTGAGCGCGGGAACGATTTATGTGCGCGTCTGGCGGATAGACGATGACGAGGATTTTGAAATCGATACGCCGAGCGTTGTAGTGAGCATCACCCAGCCGGGAGTCTACCGCGTCCATGTTGACGAAGACGGGGACAAGACCGATGTCACCGTGCGCCGCGGGCACGCGGACATTACCGGAGGTGGCCAGGAGTTCGGGATGCGCCGGGGAGAAACCGCGGTGTTTCGGCCTGCGGATGACGATGATGTGATCTCGGACTTTGTGGAAAGCCCGGACCCCGATGATTTCGAGGATTGGTGCAGGGCGCGCGACCGCCGGGAGCGCCTGGCGGAGTCCTCGCGTTACGTCTCGCGCGACGTCATCGGATACGAAGACCTGGATGACCACGGCGGCTGGCGGGAAGTTCCCGACTACGGCCAGGTCTGGTTTCCACATACCAGCATCGTCGGCTGGGCGCCCTATCGCTACGGCCATTGGGCCTGGGTCTGGCCGTGGGGATGGACGTGGATCGACGATGAGCCGTGGGGATTCGCTCCGTTTCATTACGGGCGCTGGGTGGTGGTGCGCGGGGTGTGGGGTTGGGTGCCGCCTCCGGCCAGACGCGAAGACCGCATCTATGTGCGGCCGGTATACGCGCCGGCGCTGGTGGCCTGGATACCTGTGCGGCACACGGGAATCTATCTGCACTTCGGCAGCCAGCCGGCGATGGATATCGGCTGGGTGCCGCTGGCGCCGCGCGAAGTCTATGTGCCCAGCTATCGCGTGAGCCAGACGTACGTGAACAACGTGAACATCACCAACACTACGGTGACCAACATCAACGTCACCAACGTCTACAACAACTACACGCAGAACAATACGGTGAACAATATCACCTACGTCCACCAGGGCACGCGCGATGCGATGACCGGCACTTCGCAGACCGTCTTTACCTCGGGGCAGCCCGTGGGCAAAAACATGTCGTATATTCCGCGGGAGTCTCCGCGCGGGCCAGTGGAAACCGCGGCGGCGCCGCAGTTTGTTCCGCAAATGAAGAGCGTGCTGGGCGCGGGACCGGCGGCCACGGTGCGGCCTCCGGCGGCGTTCCAGAACCGCCCCGTTGTGGCCAAAACGGCTCCGCCGGAAGTGGTCCCGTTTTTCCGCCAGCAGCAGGAAGCGCAGGCGCGCCGAGGCGGCGTTCAGCCACTTCCGCAGCAGAGGCCGGAGGCGCAGCCTCTTCCTCAGCAGCAACCCAGATACGAGCAGCCCGAGCGGCCGGTGATGCAGCCTCCAGTGCGGATACTGCCTCGCGTGATGCCGCGTACGCCGCAGGACGCACGGGAAGGACGCCCCGGTGACGTCCGGCCGCCGGCAACTCCCGCAGTTACTGTCACTCCAGTCGCGCCGATGCCGCCGGTTTCTCCGGAAGGGGCAGGGGCGCGGCAAGCGCGGCCCACGGGAACACCTGCGGTGCAGCCGCCGGTGAGTCCGGTTGCGCCGGTGGTCGCGCAGCCGGTTCCGGTGCGCCCCGCGGAGACTCCACAGGATCGCCCCGATCGTTCCGAGCGTCCGGCAATGCCACCGGTGCAGACGCCGGTGGCTCCCGTTCCGCCGCCAGCCGTGCAGTCTGCGCCAGCGCGACCCGCGGTGATTCCGCAGGAGCGCCAGGATCGTCCCAGCGTGGCCCCGCGGGTGCTGCCGCCCACGGTAACGCCGCGCGATGAGCAGAATAAGGAAGAAATGGAAAAACTGCGCCATCAGCAGGACCTGGAACGGCAGCGCATCGAGCAGGAACAAGTGCGCGAACAGATGCAGATTCAGCAGCAGAAGGCCAACGAGGACAGGCAGCGGCAGATCCAGGAGCAGCAGCAGAAGCGGCTCGAGGAACTGGAACGCCAGCACCAGCAACAGGAGCAGGAACTGCGAAAGAGGCAGCAGGAAGAGCAGCGTGCGCCGGAAAGGACCGAGAAGCCACCCAAGACGGAAAAGGAAGCCAAGCCGGAGAAGACAGTAAAGCCGCCGGCGCCGAAACCACCGGCGGTTCATCCTCAGCCCCGGACCAAGGACAAGGAAAAGGAAAGGGACTAGGCTTCAGGCTCTGCCTGGAGCTGCGGAACAATCGAGATGGGAAGTCTCATCGGGCGGAGGTCCTGCCGGCGGCGGGGGCTCCGCCCGAGTTGTTTGCGCGGCTTGTCCGGATTTCTCACAAGACCCGCGGAGTACAAGTGGAGTTTGCCTGCCCCGGACAGCGGTCGGGGTTCCGCCCGTTGGGTTATCCGCATAATTGCCGCTTAACCCCAAGCGTCGCATTGTAATTTTCTCTCCCGCCGAATAAATTCCCCCCAGCCTCTGTAGCCGCCCTCTTTAGAGGGCGGGCCTTTCCCTCCCAACCTCGCTTACCTGCCTTTCCTCGTGAGAAATGCGGGCTAGCGTTTGCGGCGTGAAACCAATCTCGACCTCGCGTACTATCATTACAGGCATGTTCATGGCGAAACGAAAGAAAATTCGGAAGAAAGCGGCGGCGGCACCCGCGCCGGCGGGCGGGATCAGCATTCTGCCGCTCGCGGGACTCCCCGAAGTGCGCAAAGGGAACGATCTGGCGAAGCTGATTGATGCCGCGGCGCGGCGCGCGGGAACGCCTCTGGCGGATGACGACGTGGTGGTTGTGGCGCAGAAAATCGTTTCCAAGGCGGAAGGATGCGTGGTGCGGCTGTCCCGCGTGCGGGCATCGGCGGCGGCGCGGGCGCTGGGCAAGGAGTTGCGCCACGATCCGCGATTCGTGCAAGTGGTGCTGAGCGAGACGCGGCGCATCGTGCGCGAGAGCCCGCACGTGCTGATTGTGGAGACGCATCACGGCCTGGTCTGCGCCAATGCCGGAGTGGACCGCTCGAACGTGCCCGGACGCGATGTGGTTTCGCTGCTGCCCAAGGACCCGGACGCTTCGGCGAGGCGGCTGCGCGCGGCCTTGGGCAAACGCACGGGGAAGCGCGTGGCGGTGATCATCAGCGATACGTTTGGGCGGGCCTGGCGACTGGGACTGGTGGAAGTGGCCATCGGCGCGGCGGGGCTGCCGGTGCTGAATGATCTGCGCGGCTCGCGCGACCGCACGGGCAAGCGCCTGCATGCTACGATTCTGGCGGTGGCTGATGAGCTGGCTGCGGCTGCCGGTCTGCGCATGGGCAAAGCCGATGGCGTGCCGGTGGTGGTGATTCGCGGCCATGTTTTTGCCGCCGCGGACGAGACCGCGGCGAAGATCATTCGCCCGGCCCGCGAGGACCTTTTCCGTTAATGAAAGCGAGACGATGAAAACCCAGGAGAACACTGGCCCGGAGCTTGCTGCTGCGCTGGCCCAGGCGGGCGAGGGGCGCGGAATCGAACGCGAGGCCGCGCTGCTGCTCTATGCGAAGGCTTCCACCGATGATCTGCTGCGCATTGCGGGGGACGTGCGCGCGCGGGGGAAGGGAACCGTCGTCAGTTATTCGAAAAAAGTATTTATTCCGCTGACCACGCTGTGTCGCGACTATTGCAGCTACTGCACGTTCCGCAAGGACCCCGGCGAGCCCGGCGCGTCCTTCATGACTCCGGAGGAGGTTCTGGCGCTGGCGGAAACCGCGCGGCAGGCCGGGTGCAAGGAAGCGCTGTTCAGCCTGGGCGACCAGCCGGAGCGGATTTTTCCGGAAGCGCGCGAGTTTTTGCGCCAGCAGGGTTATTCGCGCACGCTCGATTATGCCGCGGCCATGTGCGAACTGGTGCTCGAGCGCACGGGCCTGCTGCCGCACGCCAATCCGGGGGTGATGGACCGCGCCGCGCTGGAGCGCTTCCGCGAATCCAACGCCAGCGTGGGGCTGATGCTCGAAAATGTAAGCGCGCGGCTGCTGCGCGACGGCGGGCCGCACGCCAAGGCCCCGGACAAAGTTCCCGCGCTGCGCCTGCGCACCATCGAAGAAGCGGGAAAACTCTCGATGGCCTTTACCACCGGCATCCTGATCGGCATCGGCGAAACGCTGGAAGATCGCGTGGACTCGCTGCTGGCGATTCGCGAGCTGCACCGGCGCTACGGCCACGTGCAGGAAGTGATCGTGCAGAATTTTCGCGCTAAGCCGGAGATTCCCATGGCCGGCCATCCCGACCCCACGCTCGAGGAAATGTTGCGCACCGTGGCCATGGCGCGGCTGGTGCTGGGCGGGGAGATGAACCTGCAAGCGCCGCCCAATCTGAGCTATGAAGATTTCCCACGCTTGCTGGAAGCGGGAATCAACGACTGGGGAGGAATTTCGCCGGTGACGCGGGATTTCATCAATCCCGAAGCGGCCTGGCCGCAGATTGCGCTGCTGCGCCAGGAAACGGAAGCGCGCGGGTTCGTGCTGCGCGAGAGATTGGCGCTTTATCCCGAATATCTGGCGCGAGCGGAATTTCTGGCGCCGGGCGTGCGCCGGCGGGCCTTGCCGCTGTCCGATGAAAAGGGTTACGCGCGCGAGGACGCCGTGGCCGTGCAGGCGGCGCCATGAGTTCGGCGAAGAGGAAAAAGACGGCGCGGCGCTCTCCCGCGCGGTCCGCGCAGCGCATCGCCGCGCTGGCCGGAGGAGTGGGAGCGTCCAAGCTGCTCTTCGGGTTGTACGCGGAATGCGATCCGGAGAAGCTGGAGATCATCGTCAACACCGGCGACGACATCGTGATGCACGGGCTGCGCATTTCGCCCGACCTGGACATTGTCACCTACACGCTGGCCGGCGTGGTGGACGCGGCCAAGGGCTGGGGCTTCCGCGGAGAGACATTCCGCACGCTGGAACGATTGCGCGCGTATGGCCGGGAAAACTGGTTCAACCTTGGCGATCTCGATCTGGCCACGCACCTGCACCGCAGCGCGCTCCTGGCGGAAGGGAAGACGCTGGGCGAGGCGGCGGAGTCCATCCGTCTGGCGCTGGGCGTGCAATCGCGCATCCTGCCAATGAGCAATCAGCCCGTGCCGACCATCATCGAGTCCAGCGAGGGCCCGCTGCATTTTCAGGAGTATCTCGTAAAGCGCCGGGCCGAGCCGGTGGTGCGCGGAATCCATTTTGAAAACGTGGAGATTGCCGCACCCGCGCCGGGCGTGCTCGAGGCGATTCGCGGCGCCCGGCGCATCATCATCTGCCCGAGCAATCCGCTGATCAGCATCGGTCCGATTTTGGCGGTGCGCGGCGTGCGCGAGGAGTTGCAGGCGCGGAAGAAGGACGTGATCGCGGTGTGCCCGATTGTGGGCGGCAAGTCGCTTAAGGGCCCTTCCGACCGCATGCTGGCGCAGTTGGGCTATGAGGCATCGGCGCGCGGGGTGGCCCGGCTGTACGCGGATTTCACGGGCATCTTCGTGATCGACGGGGAGGACAAGTCCCAGGCGGAGGCGATACGCGCGCTGGGCATGGATGTGGCGGTGATGCCCACGGTGATGAAAACGCCGGCGCAGAAGCGCCGGCTGGCGCGCGCGCTGCTAGCGCTGTAATCCCCCGTGCAGGAACGCGTCTCTAACTGAAAACTGATTACTTCGCCGGAAGTCCGGTGAAGCGAATTCCCGCACTGTGCACTTTGTAGCGAATATTCAATCCAATCAGCAGGGACGTCAGCGATTCCACAATCCGCGCATTCTCCAGCTTTCCGCCGTTGAGCGGGCGCGCCCCGGGAATTTTCCCCGCCAATTCGGACGCTGCCTGCTTGGCCTTTTCATCGTCGCTGCAGATGAGCACGTCGCAATCCACCGGTTCGTCCTTGGCCAGAATTTCAGCACCCAAATTCTGGAACGCGGCGGCCACGCTGATCCCCGCGGGGACAAGCTCCTGCGTCTGCTGCGCCGCCGAACCCTGCCAAACGCCCAGCATGCGCGTGGGAGGGCCGCCGACGGTGGTGGCCAGCGGCACGGTCGTGTCAATGACGATGGCGCCGGGTTTCCAGGCGGTCTTCAGCGATTTCAGAAGCGCGGCCAGCCCGGCAAAGGGCACGGTGAGGACCACGATGTCGCCCTTAGCCGCGGCGTCGGCGTTGTCCATGCCCTCGACGATGGCGTTTCCGCCGATGCGCGTCTGGAGTTGTTTTGCGGCCTCGGCGGCGCGTTGCGCGTCGCGCGAGCCGATCACGATGTGCTCGCCGGCGCTTGCCCAGCGAAAAGCCAGGCCGGAACCTTCCGGCCCGGTGCCGCCGAGAATGGATATGATGCGTGACATAGAGGCGCTCTCCCAGTGGTGTTGCTGTTGTCCTGCCGCGGATTTCGGCGGCGGCAAAAGTGATGTCTGATTATACGCGATGCCGGGAAAAGTTCACCTGCGGCATGGCGCACATGCGGCGCGGGGTATTGCCCATCGAAGGGCCGGGTGTGTTAAAGTTTCGAAAGTAAAAATGAGCGCACCCACTTTGACTCCCGCAGAATTTCGCCGCGTTCTGGGCCAGTTCTCCACTGGCGTGACCGTGGTTACCGTGGAATCGTCCGGCGAAGACGGCGCCTCCGCGGTGCACGGCATGACCGCCAATTCCTTCACTTCGGTGTCTCTGGACCCGCTGCTGGTGCTGATTTGCGTGGACCAGCGCGCGCGGACGCTGCCGCTGCTGCATCAGAAGCGCCGCTTCGGCGTTTCCATTCTGGCGGCGGAGCAGCAGGAGCTTTCCGTCTATTTTTCCAGGGGCGAACAGAACGACGAGGGCGAAAAAAGACTGGGGATTCGCTTCCGGCGGAGCGCCAGCGGCATCCCGCTCGTGGAAGGAACCCTGGCCCAGATGGCGTGCAACGTCGCGGCGACTTACACGGCCGGGGACCACGTGATTTTCATCGGCGAAGTGGAAAGCGCGGAAATTCAGAGCGGCGAGCCGCTGCTCTTCTTCAGCGGTAAATACCGCAAACTCGCCCCGTCCGCCTAGCTCCTGAAAACTGACAACTGAACACTGACAACTTTTTTCTCAGTGGTGCCCGCCGAGCGAATCACGTTTTACTCCGTACGAAGCGCCCCAGCGGTCGGTCATGCGCGTGCGAATCTCCCACAGCTCCGGAAAAAACTTCTGGCGCATGCCTTCCTCGAGAATTTCCACCGCCCGTCCCTTGAGCGATTTGGCCCCGAACCCGATGCTCCGGTGGATCAGCTGCATGTGGTCGGCGCGGAATTTCTGAAAAAGCTCATCGAACTCGACGAGGGCTTCGGCCACCATGTAGGCGTCTCCGTGGTTGTATTCGGAATCGTAGATTTTCTCGACGGTCAGCCCGTGCTTGTCCAGGTAGTGGCTCTTGAAGGAATGCCAGATGGGCTGGTACATCTTGAGCAGGACGCGGAAGCCGGGGGATTCCTGCCCGCTGCCGTTGCCCAGCTTCAGGCGGATCTCCTGGTATTCCTTGGGCGACATGGTTTCCAGCAGGGTGAGCTGCTGGGTCATCATCTGCTGGAGCAGATGGACGCGGCGGAAGAGGGTGATGACGCGGTTGGTGTTTTCCTGCTGGAGATATTCGTCGATATCCAGCAGGCTGTAGGCGATCAGCTTCATCCACAGCTCTTCGACCTGGTGCACGATCTGGAACTGCAATTCATCCTTGTTGCACAGCTCGGAATAGTCGGACTGGCAACCCAACAGCGTTTTGGTCTTGAGATAGAGCTCGTAATCGAGCGTGCCTTCTCCGCCCATGAGGGCGTAGAACTGTTCGCGGTTCATCGCGGGCCTCCTTGGGCCAAGACGGTGCGGGCAGGGCTTGCTCCCCGCAGCAGGCTACAGGCTATCGCAAGCCCCGGACGGAAGAAACGGGTAAAGCGTGAGGAAGCCGGCTGGGGCAGGCAGCGGTGCTGAAAAGATGCGGTGGGAAATGAAACCGGCTGCGCCCTTCGCGCATCTATCTCCTAGAGAGAGCAATGCGATACAATTCTTCGGGGTCTCCCCGGATCGGACGCCGGAGGGGCGGGGTGCGCATCAGAGAGTTTTCTTCCGTCTTGAATTTTAATTTTAGGGAGCATGTTCCTTTGAGGGAAATCGAGCAGCGCGGCAAATTGTTCCGTCTGTACCTACCGGCCATGGCAGGGTGCTTCCTTGCCTCGGTCCTGCTGATTGGCTGCACGAGCCAGCAGGCGGCGGCGCCGGCGGCGCCGGCGGTTCCGGTGGTGGTGGCCAAAGTGGAAAAGAAGAATGTGCCGCTGGAGCTGCGGGCCATCGGCAACGTGGAAGCACTGGCCAGCGTTTCGCTGAAGTCGCAGGTGACTGGCCCGGTGGTGGCGGTGCATTTCCGGGAAGGGCAGGACGTGCGCAAGGGAGATCCGCTGTTTGAAATCGACCGGCGGCCGTTCGAGGTGGCTCTGCAGCAGGCCCAGGCGGACCTGGCGCGGGACCGGGCCAAGGCCGAAAACGCGCGGGTGGATGCGGACCGCTATCTCAAGCTCTTCGAGCAGAACATCACGCCGAAGCAGCAGTATGATGCGCAGCGCGCCAATGCGGACGCGCTCGATGCCGCGGTGCTGGCGGACAAGGCCGCCATCGAATCCGCCAAGCTCAATCTGCAATATTGCCTGATTCGTTCGCCGCTGGACGGACGCACCGGAAACGTCCTGGTGAAGCCGGGAAATCTGGCTAAGGCCAACGACGTGCCCATCCTGGTGACCATCAACCAGATCACGCCCATCTACGTGAATTTCGGCGTTCCCGAGCAGAGCCTGGCCGACGTGAAGCGCTACGACACGAAGCGCACGCTGCGCGTGAAGGCGCTTGTTCCGGGGGAAGATGGCGTGACCGAAGAAGGAAACCTCAGCTTCGTGGACAATGCCGTGGATTCCACCACGGGGATGATTCGTTTGAAGGCGTCTTTTTCGAACGGCAAGAGGCGGCTGTGGCCCGGGCAGTACGTCACCGTGGTGCTGACGCTGACCACCCAGCCCAATGCGCTGGTGGTGCCTTCGCAGGCCATCAATACCGGGCAGAGCGGATCATTTGTCTATATCATCAAGAGCGATAACACCGCGGAGCTGCGCGGGGTCACGCCCGGGCGCACGGTGGGCACGGAAACGATCGTGGAATCGGGGCTGCTCCCCGGAGAAACCGTGGTCACCGACGGACAACTCCGGATCGTCAGCGGCTCCAAAGTGATGGTCAAGCCCGCGTCCTGACGCGCTCAGCCCATGTCTGATCTATTCATCCGCCGGCCTATTGCCACCACTCTGGTGATGCTGGCCATTCTCTTTTTCGGACTGTTCGCCTACCGCATTCTGCCCGTCAGCGACCTGCCCAGCGTGGATTTTCCGACCATTCAGGTGTTCGCCTCGCTGCCCGGGGCCAGCCCGGAAACGATGGCCTCGAGCGTGGCCACGCCGCTGGAAAAGCAGTTCTCCACGATCGAGGGGCTGGACTCGATGTCCTCGGTCAATCAGTTGGGTTCCACCCAGGTCACCCTGCAATTCAATATCAGCCGCAGCCTGGATGGCGTGGCGCAGGACGTGCAAACGGCCATCACCAAGGCGGGCGCGCAACTGCCGCAGAACATGCCCAGCCCGCCGTCGTTTTCCAAGGTGAATCCGGCGGACCAGCCGGTTATCTACATCACTATGTCCTCGGAGAGCCTGCCGATTTCCGCGGTCAATGAATACGCGGAAACTTATTTGGCTCAGCGCATTTCGACGATTTCCGGCGTGGCCCAAGTGAGCATCTTCGGCGCGCAAAAGTATGCCGTGCGCGTGCAGCTGGATCCCCGCGCGCTGGCCAGCCGCGGCGTGGGCATTGATGAAGTGCAAAAGGCTGTGCAGGCGGCCAACGTCAATCTCCCCACCGGCACCCTGTGGGGAGCGCACCGCGCGGTGACCGTGCAGGCCAACGGCCAGCTGACCAACGCCGCCGCCTATCGGCCGCTGATCGTGGCTTACCGCAACGGCTCGCCGGTGCGTCTCGATGATGTCGGCACGGTTCTCGACAGCGTGGAAACCGACAAGATTGCCAGCTGGTTCAACGGCGTGCGCGCGATTGTTCTGGCCATCCAGAAGCAGCCGGGAACCAATACTGTGCAGGTGGTGGACGCCATCCGCAAGAATCTGCCGGTCTATCGCCAGCAGATTCCCCCCGCGGTTAACATGGTGATCCTGTATGACCGCTCCGTTTCCATTCGCGATTCCGTGCGCGACGTCAAATTCACCCTGCTGCTCACCATCGCCCTGGTCATCCTGGTCATCTTCCTGTTTCTGCGCAATCTTTCCGCCACGGTGATTCCCAGCCTGGCCGTGCCTCTTTCCATCATCGGCACTTTCGCCGGCATGTATCTGCTCAATTTTTCCGTGGACAATCTCTCCCTGATGGCCGTGACGCTCTCGGTGGGCTTCGTGGTGGACGACGCCATCGTCATGCTGGAGAACATCGTCCGGCACATGGAGGCGGGAGAACCGGTGCTGGAGGCGGCCTTCCGCGGCTCGCGCGAAGTCAGCTTCACCATTCTCTCGATGACCCTGTCGCTCGCCGCCGTTTTTCTTCCGGTGCTCTTCATGGGCGGAATCCTGGGCCGCCTGCTGCATGAATTTTCCGTCACCATCGGCATGGCCATCTTGGTTTCCGGTTTCGTCTCGCTCACGCTCACGCCCATGTTGTGCAGCCGCTTCCTGCGCGCGCATTCCCAGCAGACCCATGGCCGGCTGTTCAATCTCTTCGAGAACGGCTACCAGGCGGTCGAGCGGGCCTATGAGAACTCGCTGCGGATTGCGCTGCGCTACCGCTTGGCCACGGTGATGCTCTCCGTGGTGATGCTGGTCGCCTCCGTCGTATTGTTCCGGTCGATTCCCAAGGGATTTCTGCCCAGCGAAGATACCGGGCAGATTTTTATTTTCACCGAGGCGCAGGAAGGCATCAGCTACGATTCCATGGTTGAGCACCAGAAGCAGCTGATGGAGATTGCCATGCGCCATCCCGCCGTGGCCAATTCCATGTCCAGCATCGGCGGAGGGACCGCCGGCGTCGTGGGCGCCTCCAATGCCGGACGTCTTTTTCTTCGCCTGAAGCCGCGCAACACCCGCCAGCACGTGGACCAGATCGTCAACGAACTGCGCGCCCAGCTTGCCGTGGTTCCCGGCATCCGCGCCTATCCGCAAAATCTTCCTCCCATTCGCATCGGTGGGCAGCTCACCAAGGCGCTCTATCAGTTCACCATGCAGGGCTCGGACACCGCCGAGCTCTATCGCGCCGCGGCCTTGTTCGAGGAAAAGGTGCGCGCGCTGCCCGGGCTGCAGGACGTCAACTCCGACATGCAGATCAAGAATCCTCAGGTGGACGTGAAGATCGACCGGGAACGCGCCGCCAGCCTGGGCGTTTCCGCGCAGCAGATCGAGGAAGCGCTCTACAGCAGCTACGGGGCGCGCCAGGTCTCCACGATTTATACGCCCACGAATGAATACCGGGTCATCACCGAACTCGAGCCCCGCTACCAGCGCGATGCCAACGCCTTGCCGCTGCTTTTTATCCGGTCCACTTCCGGCAGCCTCGTTCCGCTGGACGCCGTCGCCAGCCTCAGCCCCTCGGTCGGCCCCATGGCCATCAATCACCTGGGCCAGCTCCCCGCGGTCACCATCTCCTTCAACCTCAGGCAGGATGTATCGCTGGGCACGGCCGTCGAGGAAATCTCCGAACTGGCCCGCAGAAACCTTCCCGCCACCATCTCCACCAGCTTCCAGGGAGCCGCGCAGGCCTTTGAATCCTCGATGGCCGGGCTGGGCATTCTCCTGCTGATGTCCGTTCTGGTGATCTACATCATTCTGGGCATTCTTTATGAGAGCTTTATTCACCCGCTGACGATTCTCTCCGGATTGCCTTCGGCGGCCTTCGGAGCGCTGTTCACGCTGAAACTTTTTAAGTCCGAACTGAATCTCTACGCTTTTGTTGGCGTCATCATGCTCGTGGGCATCGTCAAGAAAAACGCCATCATGATGATCGATTTCGCGCTGGATGCGCAGCGCAAGGACAATCTCCCTCCGGCGGAAGCCATCTTCAAGGGCTCCGTGGTCCGTTTCCGGCCCATCATGATGACGACCATGTGCGCTTTGATGGGCACGTTGCCCATCGCGCTGGGCCTCGGCGCGGGTTCGGAAGCGCGCCGCCCGCTGGGCCTGGCGGTCGTGGGAGGGTTGCTGCTCTCGCAGGTGGTGACGCTCTATCTCACCCCGGCCGTGTACATCTACATGGACCAGTTTGAAAGCTGGATCAAGCGCAGCGCGCAGCGCCGCCCGGCGCATGCCTCGGTTACGCCCGCGGATTAACGCGCGGCTCATTGCTCACATTTCAGGGAGTTCCGTTGGATGACTGGCGGGGTTTACCGCTCGGGAGAGCCGCCGCCGGAGGGACGCGTTTCGGCGGAATCGCCCATTTCCTTGCGGTGGCTTTTCACTTCGCGCAAGGCGTAAATGGGTTTGTTCTGCGATTCATAGTAGGTGCGCGAAATCATTTCACCCAGCAGGCCCATGGAAATGAACTGAATGCCGCTGACGATCAGGGCCACGGCCAGCAGCAGCAGCGGGCCGTGCTCGGTGAATAGCGCCGTATGGAAGATCAGCTTTTCTAGCGCCAGGGCCACACAGATGATCCCGCCCAGGCCCGTCCCGGCCACGCCCACCAGGCCGAAGAGCTGCAGCGGACGCGTGGAATAGTCCAGCATGAACTTGATGATCAGCAGGTCCAGGAAGACGCGGATGGTGCGCCCGATCCCGTAATTGGATTTGCCGCTCTTGCGCTCGAGGTTGACGATGGGCACTTCCGCGATACGCGCCCCGTTGGACCCCGCCAGCGCGGGAATGAACCGGTGCAGCTCTCCGTACAGATGAATTTCCTGAATGATTTCCCGGCGGTAAGCCTTGAAGGTCGTTCCAAAATCATGCACGGATATGCCGCTCAGCTTGGCCATCATCCAGTTGGCCACCTTGCTGGGCAGACGCCGCGTCAGCCAGCGGTCCTTGCGGGCCACGCGCCAGCCGCTGACCAGGTCATAGCCTTCCTCGATTTTTTCGAGAAACTGGGGAATCTCCGCGGGGTCGTGCTGCAGGTCGCCGTCCATGGAAATGATCACGTCGCCGCGGCAATAATCAAATCCCGCTTTCAGCGCCGCGGTCTGCCCGAAGTTGCGCCGCAGGCGCACCAGATTCACGCGGCGGTCATGTTCGTAGATGTCCTCGAGCACTCGGTAGGTGTTGTCCCGGCTGCCGTCGTCGATGAAAATCATCTCGTAGGACTCGCCGATGGCGTCCATGACTTCGGTGAGCTTCAGATAGAGGGGTGGTATGTTCTCCTGTTCATTGAAGAACGGGACGACGATCGAGTACTGAATCGGGTTATCACTTCTCATTCGGGCAAAACCACGCTTCCGTAGTGTAGCAAGCGGATGCCCTGGCTGGCGACAAGATTTCGAATCGCGGGTGACGTCAAGATGAACAGCTCGGTGTGGCGCGATTGGCGCAGCCGCGTGGCCCCCCGGTGCAATTCCTCGTCCGCTTCTCCCGGATGAGTCATCAGTTCGGTCGTGCCTTCGGGAAGGTTGTGCAGCAGGGTGGCGACGCCCTCCTCGGTCAGCAGGCCGGTCTGGGTGATTCCGCAGAAATGGCCGGGGCTGGCGATCCCCGCGCCGCGGGCCAGCGCGGCGGCGTTCATCGTCAGGAGCTTCAAGAAGCGGCCTTGCAGTCTCTGCAGGGCCGCCCGAGGGGAAAAGCCGCTCCCGGCGGAGAGCGCGGCGCGCAGTTGCGGCGACTCATGGGAAATACGGATGGCGGGAATGCCGTGGCGGCGCGCCAGGCGCAGCGCGATTTCGAAGAGGCCGGGAATCATGTGCACGTGCTTGTGCCCGTCCAGATGCGTGGGGGATATTCCTGCGTCGCGCACTTTGCGGATTTGCGCGTCCCATTCGCGTTCCACCTCGCCGGGGTCCAGCCGCCCCAGCAGCAGCCAGGTATAGAGCGAGCCCGGCCCCCCGCCCATTTTTCTCTCCTGGGCGATCAGGCTGGGCACGTCCCAGGGGGAAAGGACCGGCGGGCCGTCGCTGAGGTTGAGGTGCACGCCGATGCCCAGCGCGGGCTCCGCGCGGGCCAGCTCCACGGCCGAGGCGAAGGCCGGGCCGTTGGCCAGCAGGGAAGCGCTGGTGAGGATTCCCCGGCGGTGCGCTTCGCCAATACCCCGGTTCACCCCTTCGGTCCATCCCAAGTCATCCGCGTTAACAATTAGTGTTTTCAATGTTTTTTTTGGCGCCCAGCGCTCGCCAGGGGCGCGCCTTCCGTCTTTGCACGGTGGCGCATTCGCGGCAGTACTATTGACTGCCCCAGAGGACGACTTTAGCATGAGTGGAGAGGTGCGGGCGATGGCTGTGAGTTGGTTTAAGCATACCTGCGAGCGCGAACCGCTGGGAGACAAGCGCCGCGGCCCGCGCATGAACTCGAGAGTTCCCGTGCGCATCGAGTGGGACGAGGAAGATGGCCAGCGCGTGCGGCTGGACGTGCATACCCGCGTGGTCAACCCCACCGGCTGCATGATGATTCTTTCCCGCGATCTGGAAACCGACCACCGTGTCGCTCTGACCAATCGGGCCACGCGGGCCAGCGTCGTTGCTGTGGTCGTTTCCAAGAGCAAGCCGCGCCCGGAAGGCTGGGAATACGGATTCGAGCTGATCGGTCCGGAGACCGATTTTTGGGGGTTGGAACTGTGAAGCCACCGGAGCGCCATTCCAAGATTCCACTCAAGCCGGTCAAAGCCGATGATGCTCCCCTGCGCGCCGCCACTCTGCTGGATGACCGCCGCCGCCATCTGCGTGCCATGCTGCGGATGCCCGTGCTCCTGCATGTGAGCGGGAAAAAGGAATCGCTGAAGGCCATGACCGTGGCCGTTAGCGAAATCGGCGCCATGCTGGTCGTGGCGGACTCTCTTCCCGAAGGCACCCGCTTGGTGGTTGAAAATCCCCGCTCCCAGAAGCGCCTGGGCGCCACAGTCACGCGGGTTCCTCAGAAAACCGCCGAAGGCTTCATGCTTCCCGTGGAATTCGCCGAGCGCACCTCCGCGTTTTGGGATGTCATCTTTCCATCGTCCGGCGTCTAGCGGTACTGTAAATAGCATCTTTTCAGCTTGGGTGCGATATCCATGGTCTGCCCATTCTGTGGCTCCTCGTTTGCGATGACGCTTCGGTTCTTGAGGTACTGTTGACGACTCTTTCGTCACCCCACTGCCTGTGTTTTGCGGAGGCGCTTTGCTTGTAGTAACCTTCCTTGGGATGAATATTTCCGGGTGACTGAGCCAACCATCCCCTGGCGAATCTCATCTCAATCCCAAGTTTCTTGCCGGGCCTGTTCCAGCACGACCGAGGAGGATATCCCTTCCATGAAGCCGATCCCGTCCACGATGGATGCTTTTCACTCTCGTCTTGCTGCCGGTTGTGCCCGCCTCGCGGCCGTCTCCCTGTTGCTGCTCTTCGCTCTTTTGCTGCCGGTTGCGCCGGCCCGCGCGCAGGTCAAGCCCATGCCCGGCGCCGCGGCTCCGGCCAACGGCCAGGGGGCGGCGGTGACTCCCGCGGAAGACCGTGAGCGCGAAGGCGCGGAATTCTTGAAGCGCCGCCAGCGCTGGTTCTATCAGCAGCGCGCCTATCCTCTCGGATTCATCCCCCAGGGCGCGCGCGCCAGGGCCCTCGAACAACTCCGCCAGATGCACAATTCTCAGCGCCGCGCTCTGGGCCTCCCTCCGCTTCCCGCGCAGACCACACAGATCGCCGGCACATCCACATCCAGCGGCGGCCAGGTGGCCATCATCAGCGGCAACGCCGGCGGCGGCTTTGTTGTTCCTCCCAGTGGCACCGGAGCGGCCTGGCTCCCCATCGGCCCGCAAGCCACCAGTTCGACTTTTAATTCGCCCTTCACCTCCGGCCGGGTGACCGCCATTGCCTCCGACCCGCGCGATGCCACAGGAAAGACGGTCTATATCGGCGGCGCCGACGGCGGCGTCTGGAAGACCACTGACGCCGGCGCCACCTGGACTCCTCTGTTCGACTACCAGCCGCTGGTTTCCATCGGCTCCATCGTCTTGGACCCCGCCACGAATCCATCGACGATTTACGTGGGCACCGGCGAAGACAACTATGGGGGGGACAACGTCTACGGCGCGGGCGTTTACAAGTCCATCGACGGCGGTTCCACCTGGACTCGCGATTCCACTTTTGGCGCTCCCGCGTCTCCTTCTCCCCTGGACAATAACCGGCAAGGTCCGATGATCGGCAACTTGGCCGTCAACCCCGTATCCCTAAAGAACAATATTCTTCTCGCCGGTGTGCGCGGCCGCGGTCTGGCTTTGCAGTCCGGCCTGTGGTGCTCCGCCGACAGCGGCGCGACCTGGGCTCATGTCCTCCCGGTCATGCAACCCACCGATACCGCCGGCGACCCGCCCACCGGAATTGTCTTTGACAGCACGGGCGTTGCCTATGTCGCCCTGGGTTTTCCCTTCGGCGAATCGCGCAACGGTATTTACAAGTCTTCCGCTGCGATCACCTCCTGCAGCGGCATCATTTTTAACAAGTTGACCATGCCGGGGACCATCAACACCGCCAACCTGGGCCGCATCGCCCTGGCCATCGCTCCTTCCAACAACACCACCCTCTACGCGGCCATCGCCGACAGCTCCGGCAGTTCTTCCAAGCTCCTCGGCGTCATCAAGACCACTGACGGCGGAACCACCTGGGCGAAGCTCACCGGCAGCACTCTCTTGACCACCAGTGGCTTCTGCAACGACCAGTGCTTCTACGACATCGTCCTGGCCGTCCACCCTACCGATCCCAACACCGTCTATGCAGGGGGCTCCGCCAAGAACGCCACCCTTATTCGTTCCACCGACGGCGGCTCCACATGGACGGAAATCTCCCGCGCCGCCTTCAGCGATGGCCTCCACGTGGACATGCACGCCATCGCCTTTGCCAAGACCAGCGCCACTCCCACTTTCTCCCTCTACGCCGGCAATGATGGCGGCGTCTGGAGTTCCGGCACGAACGATCCCAAGGGCACGGTCGGCCTCAACTATTGGTCCAATCTCAACGGCCCGCTCAACATCACCCAGTTCTATCCCGGCATCTCCATCCATCCCTCCACCCCGGCCTTCGCGCTGGGCGGCGCTCAGGACAATGGCGTGCAAATTTACAACGGTCCTTCTTTGACGTGGACCGATTCCGGCCTCGGCTGCGATGGTGGCATGACCGCCATCGATCCCCAGACTCCCACCACGTCCTACTCCGAGTGCGAATATCTTCCCGATCCCAACGGCGTTCTTCTCATAGGCATTGCTTATTCCGGCGACGGCATGTTCGGCAACGGCTTCGTCGGCACCACCGGCATTACCTCCACCGACCGCGGAAATTTCATCCCCCCGCTCATCCTCGACAAGAACAATCCGCTCACGCTTTATTTCGGCACTTGCCGCGTCTGGCAGACCAAGGACGGCGCCAACTCCTGGAACGCCATCTCGCCCGATTTGACCAGTTCCACCCATCCAGCCGGCTGCGGCTCGGGCGGCGCCAGCGTCCTTACCGCCATTGCCGTCGCTCCCAGCGCCTCCTCCACCATTTACACCGGTGCGGATGACGGCGAAATCGAAGCCACCACCAACAGCGGCACGGCTTGGGCCAGCCTGACCACCGGCACGCTACCCGGCCGAGTCATCACGCAGATTGCCGCGGACCCCTCCAACTCCAAAAAGGCCTACGTAACCTTTTCCGGTTTTGGAAGCTGCAACAATGTAGTGGTCGTCTGCGACGGCAAGGGCCACGTCTTCGTGACCGCCGACGCCACGGTTGCTCCCCCGGTCTGGACCGACATCAGCGGGGCATACGGCGCTCTCGGCTCCCTCCCGGATATTCCGGTAAACGATCTGGTCATCGACCCCGATGATTCAACGCACAGCACGATTTACGTTGCCACGGACATCGGCGCCTTCTTCACCACCAACGCATCCACAAGCGGCGGCACCACCTGGGCTCCTCTCGGCGCGGCAACCACCCTGCCCAATTCCGAAATTCTTTCTCTCACCCTGCACGATCCCTCGCGCACGCTGCGCGCCGGGACCCACGGCCGCGGCGTCTGGGACATCAACCTCGGTCCCGCCGCCAATACGCCTTCCTTCCAGATCAGCTCCATCTCTCCGGTCATGGCCATGCAGGGCGCGGCCAGCATCGCCAATTTCACCGTTAACGGCACGGGCTTCCTCTCCGGCGCCACCATCAATTTCAAGATGGGCACCACCACCACCGTCCTCACTCCATCGGTAACTTCCACCCAATTGGTCGCCACGCTGCCCTCGGCCCAGTTGGCTGCGCAGGGCGTCGCCCAGGTTTCCGTCACCAATCCGGGGCCGGCCACCACCGCCACGGTTCCCTTCGTCGTCCTCGGTCCGGACTTCGTCATCGTCAGCACCGGCGCCACCAGCAAGACGGTCAAGGCCGGAGTCTCGGCCTCTTTCCCTGTCTCCATCGCCGCTCTCAACGGTTTCACCTCTTCTGTAACCATGAGCTGCTCTCTTCCCGTATCCGCGAAAGGAACAACCTGTGCGGTCACGACGCCGCTGGCCGTCAACGGAAACGGCACCGTCTCCGTAACCACGACAGTGCTGCTTCCTCCCACGGCCTTCCGTCCGCCCGCGGGTCCTGGCTTCCCGCTGCCAATTGCTCTCGCGTCCCTGGCCATCGCCGCGCTGCTGGCCTTCTCCAGAAAACAGCCTCGGCTGCGCTTCGCCCTGACCGCTGCCTGCGCGGCGCTCCTGCTCGCCGCAATTCTTCCCCTGGCCGGCTGCGGCAGCGGTCCCTCTGCGCCGCCTCCGCCGACCAACACGACCCCCGCGGGGACCTACACCGTCACCGTAACCGGCACCTCGGGAGGCATCACCCACACCACTCCCTTCACCCTCGTCGTGCAATAGAGGGGAAGGCCGGACACACACAGCCTTACGGCCTCTTAAGAGATAAACGTTGTCATTCCGAGCGAAGGGCCGATGATGTTTATCGGCCCGCAGCCGAGGAATCTCTTTTTTCTTCTTCTGTGTAGGGATGACTTCTACGCTAGCCCGAACGGCAGCGCCGCCAAATCCACATTCCCGCCCGAAAAAATAATCCCAATCTTCAGCAGCTCGCCATCCGCCCGCGGACGCAAATGCAATTCCGCCACTCCGCTGCGCTGCAATAGCGGCGCCAGGGCCACCGCCGAGGACGGCTCGATGATGATCTTCATCCGCTCCCACACCGTGCGCATGGTGGAAACAATCTCTTCCTCGCGCACCAGCAGGATGCCCTCGACATTGCGCCGCAGAATGGCGAACGTTCGCGGCGCCAGCGAAGCCCGCAAACCGTCCGCGATGGTGTCGCTCTTCTCGAGCGACTGCAGCTTTCCCGTGGCCATCGACTGGTAGGCATCGTCCGCGCGCTCCGGCTCGCACCCGAACACACGAATCTCGGGAGAAACTCCTTTGGCACCCAGCGCCGTCCCGCTCAGCAGCCCGCCGCCGCTGACCGGCGCAAGCACCGCATCCAGGTCGCCAACCTCCTCGAGCAGTTCCTTCGCCGCGGTGGCTTGCCCGGCGATGATCCGGTCATCGTCATACGGATGGACCAGCACCGCCCCGGTTTCCAGTTGAATCCGCGCCGCCGTTTCCGCCCGCGCGGAAACGGCCGGCTCGCAGAACGTAATCTTTCCGCCATAGGCTTCCACCGCTCGGCATTTGATCTGCGGGGCGTTGCGCGGCATCACGATCCACGCGGGAACTCCCCGCCACCCCGCCGCGCAGGCCACCGCTGCGGCATGATTACCGCTCGAATGCGTCACGATGCCCCGCGCCGCTTCCTGCTCGCTCAGCGAAAAAATGGCATTCGTCGCTCCGCGAATCTTGAACGATCCGGTCTTCTGCAGATTTTCGCATTTGAAATAGAGCCGCGCTCCGCTCAGGGCGTCCAGCGACGAGCTGGTCAGCACCGGCGTGCGATGAATGCGCGGGGCGATGCGCGCGTGCGCTTCGGCAATCGCCGCCGGGGAAGGGAAGTCCGCTTCCTGAACGGGCTTGGGCGGTAGTTTGGGCGGTAGTTTCATCTCCCCCCGCTTTTGTAGAGGCCGGGCTTCAGCCCGGCTCTTGCTTTCAGACTTTCTTCCGCAACTGACGAAAGCCGTTTTAACGCTTGGCCACTAGCACCGTAAAGACAATTTTCGCGCTGCCAATGTTCTCCTGACGGTCGTAGGCCCGCACCGCCAGCGTGTGCTCGCCCGGCGCCAGCCCGAAGAAGCTCCACTCGTAGCGCTCCTCGGCCGCGTCGCTCAGCTCGCCAAGGGGAGCGAGCAGCGTCCACTCCCCGCCATCCAGGCTGTACTGCGCGCGCTCGATTCCGCTCGCGGCGTCTCGCACCACGCATTGCGCGTCGATTCCGCCGCCCTTCTTCGTGCTCTGCGCCGCGCGCAGCCCTTCCACCACCGGTGGCGTATTGTCCACTTCGAAGCGTTCGCTCTCGCGCTCCGCCGTGAGCGCCGCCGCCGGCGGATTGGAAGGCGCGTCCGTCGCCGTGATCTTCAAATAGTAGGCCCCGTCGGGAAGCGCCGTGGCGTCCCAGCTGAAAAAGTTCTGCTCGATCCCGTCCTTCAGCAGCTTCCAGTCGTGCTCGGCTTCGCCGCGATAATACACCGCGTAGCGCAGCTCGTCCTCGTTGTCATCGTGCGCCGCCCACAACACCGAGCGGTAGCCCTTCTGCGCCATCCCTTGCGGCGCCGCGTCAATTTTCTGCGGCGTAATCCCTGCCGTCAGGCCGGGCAATCCCGGCGCGCCGAACACTCCGGAAGCGCCTTTCTGCGCGGGAAGCTTCAGCGTCACCATCGCCTGCCCGGCTCCTCCTACGCTCCCGAACGGCCCCTGCACGCGCACTCCCGGCTCCTGCACCACGATCGCGTCCAGCACCGGCGCGACATTGCGCGGCAGATAGGCCAGGCTCACCCAGTCAATCTCCTCGCCGGCCTTGGCATTCCTCAGCACCGCTTTCCACTGCACAAAGCGCGCCGCCGGGGCATGCACCGTTTCTCCCGGGCGCGTATACGGCCCGGCCCAGGGGCTCCATTCGCGCCCCGGATCTTCCGTGTTTCCCGAGCGCACGAAAAATGAGAGGCGGGTGTTGGCGCTTTTGCCGTTGGAATCCGGGGAAATCGTGCTCCACCATTCCAGCCGTCCCCACTGCGAAAAAATCTGCGCGTCAAACGAGCGCGATTCGTAGCTGCCCTCCGTTTCCAGTTCCGGTCCCGCGGAAAAAATCTTTCCCGGATTCGCTGTGCAGAGATACACTTTCCCGTCCGTGCCTCGTGCAATCCCCGTAACCTGCGCCGCGCCGGATTTGGCCAGTTGTGCCGAAATTTTGCGGCCATCAATCGCCAGCAGCGCCCCGCCGTTTCCCGTTCCCGCCAGCACGCGCCCTGAGATGTCCAGCCCCAGCGAATAGACCGCCTCCTCGCGTGAGCTCCATAGCTCTTCGGGCGCACCGTCGGGCGCGATGCGGTAAATGGCGCTCGATAGCGGCGCGGGAGCTGGAGAAAGCAGCGGCTTTATCTGTGGAGAGAGTTGCCCGGCGCCGGGCGCGGGCATCGCCGGAGCAGCGCCGCCGGCGGCGCTGCCCGCGGGCCCCGTAGAAAAAATGAAAGCCTGCGCCGCTCCCGGCGCAGCCACCGCTCCGGGGCGCTGCTTCTCGCCGATCACCGCGGCGAAAACACTTCCGTCGCCGGCGGTCGCCAGCGCGGTCACTTCGTGCTTCGAGGTTTCCAGCAACACAAACGCACTGTGCTCCTGCCCAGGCTTGACGGGCGCGAGAGCGAACCGCAGGATGCGCCCGTTGGGCTCGGTCCCTGCCAGCAGATTTCCCCGGCCATCGAACGCCAGCACCCGGATGTGCGCCTCATCGCTTGAATAAAATCGTTCGCTCTTGCCCTCGGGCGATACGGCAAAGAGCAATCCCTTGTCGCCGGTGGCCACATACAGCGTTCCGTCGGCGCCCAGCGCCAGATCCCAGATGTATTTTGCCCCGGGATCGAAGAAGACCGTCTTCTGTCCCTGCGCCGTTACGTGATAGACCTTGCCGTCGGGCGAGGTTCCCACGAAAAATCCGCCCTTGCCGTCGAACGCCAGCGCCTGCGCCGATAGTTCGCTCGATTCGAAAACTTTTACTGGCTTGTTGCTCCCGGAATCCAGCCGGAAGACTTTTGCGGGCGATCCTCCCGCGGCATAAACCGCCCCCTGGCCATCCAGCCGCAGCGACCACAGATAGGAGGAGTCCGTATCCGCCAGCAGCAGAAATCGCGGCGCGGCCTCCAGCCGCCCATCGCTGCGCACGGCGATTCCGTTGGCCGTGCCCTTGAGAAACTCATCGTGGGAGGACTGCCGCCAGCGGTGCGTCTGCTCCGCGTGCAGCGCCGTGGCCCCGCTGAACAGCATCACGGCCACTAAGCCGGCAAACACATTCCTGCACGCCTTCGTTTTCATCGCTCTCCCCGAAAAACTGCCATCTTCGCCTGTCAGTGAACTTTTTTCCGATCGCCGCCGCTTCAGCGCACCACAAGCGTCAGCGAAACCGCTCCGCCGACCGGCCCGCCTAGCGCCACGGCATCTTCGCCGGCCAGCGACTCCCGCAAAATCTGCGCCGGTCCCGGCGCGGATTTTCCGTCCAGCACGTTGAGTTGCGAAAGCGGCACGTTGGGCATTTCCTTGTCCGCCAGAATCAGCGTGGGCGCGGGAAGAAAAAGCCCCGCGTACACCCGGTCGTTGCGCCGCTCGCGGTTCAGCAGCGCGATGAACGGTTCCAGCCCGCCTTCCGCTCCGGCGCCGCCTGGAAAAAATCCGCGCGCGGCCCGGTTCAGGCCTTCCGCGTCGCTTACCAGCACGCGCAGCGTCTTCCCGCGCGCGGCCTGTTCCGGCACGCGCAAGGTGAGTTCCTTCATCTGCGGTTCGCCGCGGTAGGGCCGCAGCAGCACCCGAACCCGCACGGTTCCTCCGGGAGCAACCTCGGCCGTATCCAGCCACGCGCCTTCGATCCGGTACGAGTGGTTCCCGGCCGCGCTCTCCACCCGCAGCGAGATACGCTCGATGGCCGGCTCTTCATACGTATTCGAAAATAGCCGCGATACCGTTCCCAGGATTCCCAGCGCCACGGACATTCCGTCCGGGTTGCCGGAATCTCCCGGCGCGTAGGTGTTCTCGATGCGCAGGCTCGCATGCCCCTTCACCCGCACCTCGCCGGTCACCTGCAGCGTGTTTCCTTCGCCGTAGAGCGGATTTTGCGTCAGCCCGTTGAGCGTGGAAATGGCCACCAGCATCGGCGTCAGTTTCTGCAGGTGGGCCACTTCGAAATGAAATTGTTTTTCTGCGCCGCCCCAGACCACCGCCAGGTCCAGCGGAATCATCGCCGGCGGCGGGCCCAGCTTGCCCACCACCGCCGTCAGATGATCCGCCGTGATCGTGCCGATGGGCCCGCCGACGTTCACGATCTTGGTCGAAGCCAGACTCGAGGCCAGCGTGGTCACTACGCGGCTGCGGGCCATCGGCAGGCTCAGCGTTCCCATCCCCAGAAACGGGTGCCCGCACAGAAATACTTGGTCGCCGCGCACCGCCGTCACCGTGCACGCGGAATTGATCGAAGCGTCCCCCTGCACCAGCACCATCCCGGCCATTTCCCCGGGGTGCAATTGCGCATCATCCGCGCGCGGCTCGGCCGTTCCTCCCTGCACCGCCACGAATCCGTAGCCCGCCAGTTGCGGCGCGAATTCCCGCAGCGTGCTCTGCTGAAATCCGGAAAAGACCAGCGGCGTCTCGATGCGCTCCAGCGCCGATGCCGCTGGGAGCCCGCTGCGCGCGGAAAAAGTTTCCGGCAGAACGGCCGATGCGGCGGACTGTGCCGCTTGTTGCGCCCCCGGTAAACTCACTGGCGCTTGCAGCACGTCCTCGATGGGCGTGACCCCGGCGATGGCTTCCTTCGTGAATATCCCCAGCTTCAAGGAGAGCGCCCCCGCCAGTTTTCCCTCGAGATACACCGGGCTGCCGCTCATCCCCGCCACCACGCCGGTGTGCTCGACCTTGGCCCCCAGCAGTTGCACCAGGATGATGGCCTGCCGCGGCCCCAGGAAATTGGGCAGCACCCCGATCACTTCCAGGTCGAACTTCTCCACCTGATCCCCCGCAAAAATCGTGTACGCGTAGCCCTTCATCCCCGCGCGCACTTCGCTCACCGGGAGGATTTCGCCCGTCGCGGCCGCCGCAGCCGGCGGCGATTGCGCCGAGGCAGGCAGCATGCTGGCCGCAAGCGCCAGCGCTGAAGCAAGCAGAATACGCGGAAGGACAGATGGAAATGTTTTCATCAGGGGCATCAAGCAAAAATCATACCCCCCGGCATGGCCGGAAGCAACGGAAGGGAAGCCGCGCCGCCGGGGAGAAAAATCCAAAACCCGCATGGTAAACTGAATCATGGGAAAAGAGAGCATACGTCCGGCGAAGATCATCACCGGGGCCATCGAAACGCCCGGCGATAAATCCATTTCACACCGCTACGCCATGCTCGCGGCGCTGGCCGAGGGCTCGAGCGAACTCCGCCACTTCGCCTCCGCCGCCGATTGCCAGAGCACGCTCGACTGCATGCGCGCGCTCGGCGCCGAAGTGAAGCGCGAGAAGGACACCGTACGCATCACCGGAAAAGGCCTGCGCGGGCTCGCCGGCAGCCGCAGCGCTCTCGACGCCGGCAACTCCGGCACCACCATGCGCCTCCTCGCCGGCATTCTCGCGGGCCAGCGTTTTTCTTCGACCCTCACCGGCGACGCCTCCCTGCGCAGCCGCCCCATGCGCCGCGTGGTGGACCCGCTCCGCCAGATGGGCGCCGAAATCCGCGCCCGCGAGGACAATTTTGCCCCGCTGGAAATCACTGGCCGCGCTCTGCGCGCCATTGACTATCCCATGCCCATGGCCAGCGCCCAGGTAAAATCCTCCGTGCTCCTCGCCGGCCTCTTCGCCGAGGGCGTCACATCGGTCACCGAACCCGCGCGCACTCGCGACCACACCGAACTGGCCCTGGAAGCCTTCGACGCGCACGTTGAAAAAACTGGCCGTACCGTGCGCGTTTCTGGCATGGCCTCCAGCGGACGCCTCGAACCCCGCCAATTGGATATCCCCGGCGATATTTCTTCCGCCGTGTTTTTCATCGCCGCCGCACTGCTCCTGCCCGACTCCAACCTGCTCATTCACAACGTCGGCCTGAATCCCACGCGCACTGCCGTGCTCGACGCCCTGGCCTCCATGGGCGGCTTGATCACCATTCTTTCTCCGCTGGTGGCCAACGGCGAGATCACCGGACAGATCGCCGTGCGCGGCTCGCAGCTCAAGGGCGGCATCATCGAAGGCCCGCAAATTCCGCTGCTGATCGATGAACTGCCCATGCTGGCGGCCCTGGGGCCGTTCACCGAGCAGGGCATCGAAATTCGCGACGCCAAGGAACTGCGCGTGAAGGAGAGCGACCGCATCGCCGCTCTCGCCGAAAATCTTCGCCGCATGGGCGCGCACGTGGACGAGCGGCCCGACGGCCTGCGCGTCGAAGGCCGCTCGACAGGGCGGCTGCACGGCGCGGAAATCGAGCCGCGCGGCGATCACCGCATCGCCATGGCCTTCGCCGTCGCCGGCCTCGCCGCCCAGGGAACCACCGTCATCCGCGACGCCGAATGCGCCGGCGTTTCCTATCCCGAGTTTTACAGGGAACTCGACCGCCTGGCCGAGCGTTGAACTGGCTTTTGTAGGGGCCGGGCTTTAGCCCGGCCGGTTTTCTCTTCTCACGACCCCTTGTGCAACCCAATCGACCCGTAACTCGTCTTCAAGGTAATCCGCGGCCCGCGCGTTCCCACCTTGCCCTCGAGCCGCGCCCCGCCGGATTCTCCCGTCGTCTTCTTTAGCGTGGGCGCTTCGAATTCCGAATCAATATCCCCGGAGCGGCACTCCGCCGAAAGTTCGAACGTGGAAGCGCGCGGCAGCGTCAGCGAAATGCTCGCGGACTTATTCGTAATCTCAATCTCTTCCATCGGCGGTGTGGTGAACCGCGCGGAGACGTCTCCGCCGCGGTTCTCGATGTTCATCCGTCCGGTCACGTCTTCCAGGCTGACGACATACGATTTTGTGCGCAGGGTAAGATCCCCTGACGACTTGGAGATGTCCAGATTGCCCGAACTGGCCTCCATCCTCCCGTTGAGCTGCGTCAGCGTCAGATCGGTGCGGCTGGAGATAAACCGCACCCCCTTGGCCACCTTCTCCGCGCGGATGGGTCCGTAGAATTCCCCGTCGAGCGTCAGGCCCCCGGTCGCCTCGCTGACCTCTACCTCGCCGCCTTTTCCGGAAATCTTCACGTTGCCCTTTACGCCCGAAACCCTCACGTCGCCGTGCCCCAGTTCCACGCTCACTCCGGCGCCCGCATTCAAAACCGTCACATCGCCGTAGCGCGTGCTGATCGCCAGCTCGCTGCCTGCGTCGTTGACCTCCACGTCGCCGCGCTCATCACGAATTGTGAGCGCCGCCTTGCGCGGCACGGTGATCTCCAGGTCCACGCTGACGCTGGCGGCTCGCGTGTCCGTCCCGCTGGTGCGCACCTCAAAGTCGTCCCCGTCCGGGGCAATCTCGATCCTCACGCCATTGGCGATGCTCTCCGCTCTCGCCTCGCTCCACGCGCGCACCCGTTTTTGCGCGGCAACCTTCAGTTCCGGCGTGTCCGCGGTGTGCACCGTGATGTTTCCCCGCGGGATGCGCACGGCAATTCGCGCCGTCGGAGAAACCGCCCGCGGCGCCACGGCCGCGTCATAGGTGAATTCGCTTCCCCACAGCGGCTCCGTGCCCTGGATCTTCCCGGGAAGAATTTCCGCCAGCGCAAAGACTCCCACCAGGGTGAGCATGCCCAGCACCAGAAAAATCTCTCCCGCGGTGACCGTCGGCGCCTTTGCTCCCTCCCGCCGTCCCATGGTGCGCTCGTAGAGCTTCGAAACTCCCCACAGAATGAGCAGGACCGGCCACCAGTGGTGGATAAGCTCCGCGAAGTTGACCCCTCCGCGGTAGTTGTGCAGAAGAAAGAGCGTCCCGAAAAGGATCAGCACCAGGGCGCTGAAGAGCGAACTGCGTCGCGGTTGTCCGTTTGCTCCCATGGCCATTTATTGCCCCTGTCCTTGCGGCGTCTGCGCGTCGCTGGTTCCATGCCCCTCGGAAGAGGCGAGCGATTCGGCCAGCTTGATCAGCCCCAGCACGATGAGCAGCACCGGCCAGGTGTAGCGAAACGCAAAGAACTCCCCGCGCCACTGGCCCAGCATGAACAGCACCCCCAGCGTGATTAGCACGGCCGGACCCTTGATTCCGCGAATCGTGCAGCGCGGACAGGCACAACGAATTCGCTCGATCATTGCCGTGCTCCTCTCAGGATGATTGCCCCAGACGTTTCCGCAGCAGGATGATCCCCGCGACAATCAGCAGCACTGGCCAGAACCGCTCCACGCGCTCCCAGGGCAGCCATCCAAAATTATCCAGCAGGAAAAGTACCCCCAGCGTGATGAGCAGAATCGGCCCTATCGGCTTTTCCCTGGTCCATGTCTCCATCGAGTCATCATTGCTCGTGAGCGCCCGCGCGCAGGTTCTGCGCGGTGCGCAATGAATCGAAGGCCATATAAAAGATGAATCCGGCGATGGAGAGGCCAAAGACAGGCGCAAGTCCCCCGTGGGCGATGCTGACGCCGGCAACCAGCGTGGCAAAGACCAGGATGTGAATCAGCGCCTTGTTGTACTGGCCGTTGTAGATCGCGCCCAGCCCGGGGCAGAAGCCGAGGACGAAGGCGATCCCCGGGCTACCCGTGCTCGGATGACCGGAAGCGGGAGAACCAGGGGCCGCCGCCGTCGCGCCCGCGCCTGCCGCGTGCCCCATCACCTTGGCCAGGCAATCTTCGCAGTAGAGCACTTCGCGCACCGCCCGCGTGCACTCCCCGCACAAGGCCTTCCCGCAATTCCGGCAATAGCCGGTTGCTTCCCGCTCCGCATGGACCGCGCAATTCATCGCAGACTCCTTGGACTAAGCGCCGTCACCTGAGAGGCGAGCACGGTGACGATGCGCTGAAGATCGTTGGCCCGGTTGTAATGCCGCGGAGCGGATTTCTGCGGGCCGTCGGTGACGTCATCCGGCCGCGTCTTCGGCGAAGAATCCGGCGCGCCATTTTCCGGCGCGGACGGCATTTCCCCCTCCGGCCGCAGCCGCGACTGAATCTCATAGACCACCCGCAGGTCGTTCACATAGCGCGTTCCCCGCGCATAGATCAGGTGCGCCTGCCGGTCGGCGTTGCGATAGATCTGCGCCGGGTGCAGATCCGCCAGTTGCGGCCTGCTCCCGGAGAAACCCGCGGCCGTCAGCAGCAGGGCCAGCGTGGCCGCCACGGACATCGCTCCATAGGCGAATTTCGGCGAAGCCAGACCGCGCAGGAATCCCAGCGCCACACTCCAGCCCGCCGCGCTTTCCCTCTTCCCCAGCGTCTGGTCAAGAATGTTGTAAACGAGCCGCGGCGGCTCTTCCACCGCTCCGATTTCCCGCAGGCCCGCCAGCGCTTGGGATACCCGCGCCAGCAGCCCGGCGCACGGTGCGCAACCGCGCAAGTGCTCCAGAAAAGCTTCTAGCTCCGTGGCCGTGAGCTGACCGTCGAGCTGATCGCTCAGTCGCTCTTCGATTTGTTCGCAGGTCCAGTTCATAATCCGCTCCGCGCCCTCGCTCCCTGGTTCGGCCGCACTCCCATCTGCTCCAGAACGCGCGCCAGTTCAATCCGCCCGCGGTTGATTCTCGATTTGACCGTTCCTTCCGGCACTCCCAGCACCTGCCGGATCTCCCCATAGTCCAGTCCCTGCAAATCCCTCAGGATCACCGCTTCCCGCAGGTCCGGGGAAAGTTTCTGCAATCCGCTGTGCACCTGCGCGCTCAACTCTCCGGCCAGCGCTTGCTGATCCGGCCGCCGCGCCGAGGACTCCTTGTTTTCCACCACGGGCATGGCGTCGTCGAGAGAATCCGTCAGCCGGTCGCGCTTGGTCCGCCGGTAATGGTCGATCAGCAGGTTGCGCGTCACGCTGGTCATCCACGTGGCAAAGCCCCCGTGCGCCGAGCGGTAACTCCCGATGGTCTTGTAAATCCTCAAAAAGACCTCCTGCGTCAAATCCTCGGCGGTGCTGCCATTTCCCGTGAAGCGGTAGCACAGGTTATACACCCGCCGCGTATGGCGCCGTACAAGCTCCTCCCAGGCCGACCCGTCGCCTTGGAGGCATTGCTGGACCAGTTGTGAATCCTGCTCCAACTTCGCCTCAGTCTCGAAACCCCGCTTCGCATTTCGGCCTGCTGATGATGTAACGAAAAAGGGGTCTCGAATGTTCCCCGAAAGCAGGCCGGCACGGCACCCGCTAAATCGTCCGGCAAGGGCATCTTACTCTCATCCCCCCCAGGCCGCGCAAGACCGCTAAATTCTTGCAATCATGGGAATTGTCTTGTCTCCGGAAGCCCAAGTCGGGCTTGACGCCAAGCCGGGGGGCCAGTAGGCTGCCTTCCATGGGTCGGACAAGCCGGAAAGTGCTTTTTACCATCATTGGGCTGTGCCTGCTGGGGGCGTTGCTCTACCGCATGCGCAAGTCCATCCCTTTCTCGAGCTTCAGCGGTGCACTCCTTCTCGCTTCTCTCCGCCAGGCTCGCCTCTCCCTCCTGCTTCTCTCCCTGGCGGCCATTTACACCTGCTTCGCCATTCGCGCCCTGCGCTGGATGCGCCTGGCCCGCCGCCTGGGCGCCGCCAATTTTGGCAATATCTACCGCGTGACCCTGGCCGGATTCAGCGCCATGTTCCTGCTGGGCCGCGCGGGCGAGCCGGTGCGCCCGTTGCTGCTGGCGCGCAAGGAAAAACTTCCCATTGCGGATACCTTCGGCGTTTACGTGCTCGAACGTTTGCTGGACATGGCCTGCGCCGTGGTCATCGCCGCCATCGGCCTGTTCGTCTTCACCGCCACGCACCCCGCCGGTGAATCCACGGGCGGCCTGGAAAAAGCCGCCCGGACCACTGGAGGCATCCTCTTCGCCGGCGTTCTTGCCGCTATCGGCTTCCTGGTTTATTTCCGCTTGCACGGCACGATCGTCCTCGAACGCCGCCTCGAAAAATGGCATCACGTCCACGGCTGGCGCGGTCACGGCGCCCGCATGATCCTGGGATTTGCCCGCGGCGTCCAGACCATCCGCACCTGGGGCGATCTCGGTGAGACCCTGGCCTATTCCGGCGTTCACTGGGCCCTGGTGGCCGTGGTTTATTATTGGACGGCGCAAAGCTTTGGCGGTTCTCTCGCGGCCATCAGCTTCGGCGGCACTCTTCTGGTCCTGGCCTTTGCCCTGGTCGGTTCCGCGGTGCAGTTGCCCGGGGTGGGCGGCGGCTCCCAGGTCGCCACGTTCCTTGCCTATACGGCGATCTTTGGGGTAGAAAAGGAGCGCGCCGCCGTGGCCGCCATTGTCGTTTGGCTGATTTCCTTCGCCTCGGTCAGTCTGGCCGGCGTGCCCTTGCTGATTCATGAGGGCTGGTCCCTCGGCGAACTTCGCCGCGTGGCCCTGAAGGAAGAGGAAGAGTCGGCCTAGCCGCCTCAACAAAGTTTGTCATTCTGAGCCCCGGTACTTCTTCCCGGGACAAAGAATCTCAACGGATGGTTTTACCGGCACGTACACTTGAATCCCGCCGGGTCAGGAGAAGCAGCCGAGTGAAATGCCCTTTTTGCGCGCACGTTGACGACAAGGTGATCGACTCCCGCGAAGTCCGCACCGGCGACACCATCCGCCGCCGCAGGGAATGCCTCAAATGCGGACGGCGCTTCACCACCTACGAGCGGATTGACGAAATCCCCTACATGGTCATCAAGAAAGACGGCCGTCGCGAGCGCTTCGACCGCCAGAAAATTCTTCAGGGTCTCCTCAAGGCCTGCGAAAAACGGCCCGTGCCCACCCCCAAGCTCGAAGCCATCGTGGATGAAATCGAAGGCGTCGTCCACGACGCCACCGAAAGGGAACTGACCACCACCGAAGTGGGCGAAATGATCATGCACCACCTGAAAAAACTGGATAAAGTCGCCTACGTCCGCTTCGCTTCCGTCTACATGGATTTCAAGGACGTCAAGGAATTCATGAGCGAACTCAAGGGGCTGCTGAAGGACCGCACAAAAAAGTAAAGGTAACAGGAAAAATCATTCCGGGACGGAATCGAGGATGGCCATGAACAGAAACGGGAAAAAGATTGCGCTGCTGGCGGCGGTGTTTCTGGGCGCCGCGGCATTCGCCGGCGCGCGCTTGCTCGCCGGCGAGGAATCCTCCGGGCTTCCCCCCGCCGCGGCCGCCGCCATGCGCGCCATCAATCCGGAAAACCTGCGCGCCCATGTCCGCTTCCTCTCCCATGACCTTCTCGAAGGGCGCGGCACTGGCGCACGCGGCGGTGAAATCGCCGCCGAATACATCGCCACGCAATTCGCCCTGGCCGGGCTCAAGCCCGGCGGCGACAACGGCTCCTTCCTCCAGAAAGTTCCCATGATGGGCGTGCAAACCCTTCCCGAAACCACTTTCACTCTGCAACCCGCTGCCGGCGCCCCCCTGGCATTGAAGCTGCTGGAAGACTATGTCACCGGCGATCAGACCCAGCGCCCTTCTTCCGAGATTGACGCGCCGGTCGTTTTTGTCGGCTTTGGCATCCATGCCCCCGAATACAATTGGGACGACTTCAAGGGCCTGGACTTGCGCGGCAAAGTCCTGGTCATGTTCGTTGCCGAGCCCGCCTCGGACGACCCCAAATTCTTCAAGGGCAAAGCCCTCACCTACTACGGCCGCTGGACCTACAAGTTTGAAGAAGCCGCCCGCCGCGGCGCCGTCGCCGCTCTGATCATTCACCGCACGGATTTGGCCAGCTACGGCTGGGAAGTCGTCCGCAATTCCTGGGGCGGCGAGCACTCCTATCTCGAGCGCGATGCCACGCCGGTTCTCCAGGCGGCCTCCTGGATTTCCTGGGACGTCGCGAAAAAGCTCGTCGCTTTCGGCGGGCATGACCTCGACAAGCTCTTCGCCTCGGCGCAGTCCCGCGACTTCAAGCCCATCGAGCTGCCCGTCCGCCTGAAGGCCCATATCGCCAGCAAGCTTCGCCCCTTCGTCTCCACCAACGTCCTCGCTTATCTCCCCGGCGCCGATCCCGCCCGGCGCAGCGAAGCCGTCTTCTTCACCGCCCACTACGACCACTTCGGCATCAATCCCGATCTTCCCGGCGACAAAATCTTCAACGGCGCCATGGACAACGCCACCGGCTGCGGCATCCTCCTGGAAATGGCCCGTGTCTATGGCTCGCTCGGCACGCCACCCGCGCGCTCCGTCTACTTCGCCGCGGTCACCGCCGAGGAGCAGGGTCTGCTCGGCTCCGAATTCCTCGGCAAGCATGCGCCGCTGGCCCGCGGCAAAATCGCGCTGGATCTCAACTTCGACAATGTCCCGCCCCTCGGCGATCCCGGGGAGGTCGAGGTTAGCGGCGCCGAGCGCACCACTTTTTTTCCCCAGGTCGAGGAAACAGCGAAGGAATTTGGCCTGGCCAATAAACCCGACCCGCGCCCCGAAGCGGGTCACTATTACCGCTCCGACCACTTCAGCCTCGCCCGCGTGGGCGTTCCCGGCTTTTCCGTGAATCAAGGCGTGAAGTTTGCCGGCCATCCCGCCGAATGGGGTCTGGCCCAGGCCAAGGATTACGTCGACCACCGCTATCACCAGCCCTCCGACGAGTACAAGCCCGAAATGGATTTTTCCGGCACCGCCAAAATCGCCCGCTTCGGTTTTGCTCTCGGCTGGAAAGCCGCCACCCTGCCCTCCCTGCCCGCCTGGCTGCCCGGCGATGAATTCGAGACCGCCCGCAAGGAGAGCCAGAAGCCTTAGCATGCTCCCTACAACCAAGCGCGCCCCCAACGCCAAATGACCCCGCCCCCTTCCACCACCCGGCAATCCGGCGCGCATCACGCCGTCCTCGCCGGCTTCCTCGGCTGGACCCTCGACGCCTTCGACTTCTTCGTCGTCGTTTTCCTCTTTGACACCCTCGCCCATCAATTCGGCGTCTCCAAAAAACAGATCGTCCTCACCACCACCCTCACCCTGGCCATGCGCCCCCTCGGCGCTCTCCTCTTTGGCCTGCTGGCCGACCGCTTCGGCCGCCGCATTCCCCTGATGGCCAACGTCATTTATTTCTCCCTCATCGAAGTGCTCTGCGGCTTCGCTCCCAACTTCTCTGTTTTCCTCGTCCTCAGGGCTCTCTTCGGCATCGGCATGGGTGGCGAATGGGGCGTCGGCGCTTCGCTCGCCATGGAAGCCGCCCCTGTGCGCTTGCGCGGCATTCTCAGCGGCATCCTGCAGAGCGGATACTCCATCGGCTTCCTGTTCGCGGCGGCCGCGGCCCGTTTCGTGCTCCCCCACTGGGGTTGGCGCCCCATGTTCTGGCTCGGCGCCCTGCCCGCCCTTCTGGCTCTCTATATCCGCACCAAAGTCCCTGAGTCGGAAGCCTGGAAGCAGCACCGCGCCGAAAGCACCGGCAAACTCCTGCGCATCGTCGCCGGCGAATGGAAAAAATTCGCCTATCTCGCCTTGCTGATGACTTTCATGATGTTCCTCTCCCACGGCACCCAGGACCTCTATCCCGATTTTCTTCAGGAAGTGCACCACGTCTCGCAGGCCGCCCGCGCCAATATGGCCATGATCTTCAACCTCGGCGCCATCCTCGGCGCGGTTCTCTTCGGCCATTTCTCCGAAGTGGCCGGCCGCAGAAAGAGCATGCTCGCCGCCCTGGCCCTCTGCCTGTGCATCATTCCCCTGTGGGCTTTCGGCACGCAGCTCTGGCTCCTCGCCGCCGCTGCCTTTGCTATGCAGATGGGCGTGCAGGGCGCCTGGGGCGTCATCCCCGTCCACCTCAACGAACTCTCCGCCGACGCCGCCCGCGGCCTCATGCCCGGCCTGGCCTATCAGATGGGCATCCTCTTCGCCGCCCCCACCAACTCCATCCAGTACGCCCTGCGCGACCGCGTCGGCTATCAGTGGGCCATCGCCGGTTTCGAAATCGTCACCATCCTCGCCCTCGCCGCCCTGCTCCTCGCCGGCACGGAAGCCCGCGGCCGCAGCTTCCTCCGCACGCCCGTCGCTCCGCCCCCGGCCTGAGCGCCGTCCGTCAATCCCTCGAATTTCGATTTTCGTATTTCGAATTTCGCTTTTCGCATTTCCTCTTTTTGCCCCCGCCGGGTGGCAGACCGCCCCCACCTATGCTAGAATTTTTATTACTGTGCGCCCGTGGCTCAACTGGATAGAGCACCACGCTACGAACGTGGGGGTTGGGAGTTCAAGTCTCTCCGGGCGCACCATTTTGTTCCTCCTCCAAAACAAATAACTTCCTTTCCCTTCATCGATTCCGCCCACAAGTGGTAGCATTCGCTGTCCTGCCATCAACGAACGAAACGCATCTTGCGGAGGCCCCGAACGATGAGCGCAACTCACACCCTGCGGTACCTTTCCCGCTCCGATGTGGAAAAAACCGCCCTCTCCATGCCCGAAGTCATCGCCGCCGTCGAAAAAGCCTTCGAGCAAAAGGGCCTCGGCAAAGTCGAAATGCCCCCCAAGCCGGGCATCCATCCCCGCCCCGACGCCTTCATTCACGCCATGCCCGCTTCCATCCCCGCCATGGACGCCGCCGGCATCAAATGGGTCGCCGGCTACCCGCAAAATCAGCTCCAGGGACTCCCTTACATCAGCGGCCTGCTCATCCTCAACGACCCCGAAACCGGCTTCCCCCTCTCCGTCATGGACTGCACCTGGATCACCGCCAAGCGCACCGGCGCCGCCACCGCCGTCTCCGCCAAGCACCTCGCGCGAAAAGACTCCTCCTCCGTTGGCATCGTCGCTTGCGGCGTCCAGGGCCGCAGCAATCTCGAAGCCCTCGCCTGCCTCTTTCCCCTCAAGCAGGTAAAAGCCTTCGACCTCCGCCCGGAAATCGCCCGCCGCTTCGCCGACGAAATGTCCGCCCAACTGCATCTCGAAATCGAACCCGTCTCCACCGTGGCCCAAGCCGTCAAGGGTCTCGACATCGTCGTCACCAGCGGCCCCATCCTCAAAGACCCCCAGCCCGCCATCGAACCCAACTGGCTCTCCGAAGGCGCCTTCGCCAGCCTCGTTGACTTCGACTCCTACTGGCAGGGCTCCGCCCTCCGGCAGGCCGATAAACTCTCGACCGACGACATCCCCCAAATGTCCTATTACCGTAAGGCAGGCTACTTTCGCGATACCCCGGAACCCTACGCCGACCTCGGCGACCTCGTCACTGGCAAAAAGCCCGGCCGCCAGCACCCCCGCGAGCGCACCTTCGCCATCAATCTCGGCTTGGCCCTCGGCGACATGGCCACCGCAGTCCTCATCCACCGCAAAGCCCTCGAAAAGCGAATCGGCGCCGACTTGCCCCTCTAATCCGAATTCTTGCAAGACTCGCGCAGTAGGGGCGGAGCTTGCCTGCCCCGGACAGCAGTCGGGGCTCCGCCCGCATCACCAGCAGCACGATTGACCACCCAGCCGCAAGCGTCACACTGTGGTTTTGATTCCTGCCGAGAAAACTCCCCAGACTTCTGTAGCCGCCCTCTTCAGAGGGCGGGCCTTTCCATCCCCGCCGCGCAGCCCCACCCTTCCTGGTGAGAAATGCGGGTTAGCCCGGCTCTTGCCTTTTCCCCGCTTATGTAGCGCCAGGCTTTAGCCTGGCATCTTTCCTTTACCGCTTGGCCAGCCGCCGGAATAGCTCCGCCAACTCCCCCACGCTCAATTGCTCCGCGCGCGCATCCGCCCGCAACGGCATCTCGTCAAAAACTGCCCGCACAACCTCCCTCCCCGCCAGCGCCCGCAAATTATTCACCAGCGTCTTTCTCTTCTGCGCAAAACACACTTTCACGAAATCCAGAAAACGCCCCTCGTCGCTCACCTGCAACTCCGCCCCTGCTCCCGGCAAGCGCAGCGACACCAGCGCGGAAGTCACCTCCGGCGGCGGCTGAAACGCCTCCCGCGGAATCTCCAAGGCAATCTCCGCCCGCGAATAATATTGCGTCAGCACCGACAGATAGCCATAGTCCGATGTCCCCGGCCGCGCCACCAGCCGCTCCGCCACTTCCTTCTGAATCACAATGTGTATGGCTTCAATCGACGCCGCATGCTCGAAGAGCCGGTGCAGAATCGGCGAAGTGATGTAGTAGGGAAGATTGCCGTAAATCCGCATGCGCTGCCCGCCCAGCAACTTCTCCAGATCCACCTCTAAAATATCTCCCTCGACCACGGTGAGCTGCGGATGCTGTTCGGCCAGCTTGCGCAAGCCGGCCGCCAGCCGCGGGTCCAATTCGACCGCCGTCACCGCCAGCCCGGTCGAAAGCAGGTGCTCGGTCATCTCCCCGTGCCCCGCTCCGATCTCGATCCACGGCGTCCGCGACGGCGGCGCAGGGGAAAAACTGGAAGCGAAGCGCGACGCCCCAATGCTCTGCGCGATCCTGTCGCGCCAGCCCGCGTCCGCCAGAAAATGCTGTCCCAGCCGTTGCCGTGCCATGCGGGAAACAGTGTAGCAGGTGATATGGTCCGACTACTGTACGAGAGAGCCAATTCTCGCCGCAAGCGCAATACCCCCGTGAGGAAGCCCACAGGGATTACGGTCAGCGGGCGGAAGCGCCGAGCCCCCGCCCCGCTGATCGGGATGACTGTGAACGAAACACTACGCCACTATGGGTTGGTTCCGTAGATCCCCAGGCCGGGTCCTGCGGGACTCTTGTACAAGTTGCCATGCAGGCCGGCGAATGGATCGTTGTAGACCTCCTGGATGACGGCAAACTGGCCCCAGATTGAGGGACCAATCTCAACGCCATCCGAGCCAACCCACGTGCAGTTGTCCCCGTAGATCGAGGGTTTGGCCGTGTTACAGGTGGCGTCCGCCGGAACAGCAACAATCTTAATGAAGTCCGTCCAAGTCGCCTGCTTATTCATGCCGTTGACAAGGACGCTATAGCTGCTGCTGAGGTGGTTGGTTAGCCAGGCCCCGGAGCCGATGTACGAAGTGAATCCAAAGTAGCGATCCAGTTTGTCGTCGCCATCACAACTTTTATTGCTCAACCAGGCATCGTTCCACTTCATCTGCAGATTGATGCAGCCGTCGGCGCCCATGGGACCGGTAGCGCAGTTGTCTTCTGTCAGGGGCGGAGTGGGCCGGGTGTAGTTGCCGAGGAGGCCGTTGAAGGCATGGGCTTGATAGTTATATCCCCAGGCATCGTAGCCCATGGTGATGGTGTTGCCGTTAACGTCTTTGAGTAAGCCACTCTGAATGGTTAAACAGGATTGACCGTAGGCCAGGGTCGCGGCACAAACGATAACGAAGCTGGCCACAGCCCAAGGAACGAATTTGGTCCGCATTTTCACTGGTAACTCCTTCCGCTATTCTTATTGCAATTCTCCGTTTTACTTCCGATTTGAAAGCCAGTTAACAACATGACCTATGTTGGTTTCAGTCTCCTTTTCGGGCTGATCGGGGGCAAATTTTACCTCAGGCAGCAACTGTACTTAGTGACCTTGGTCACTAGTTGGTGTGCCGTTAGTCACAAAGTAGTACCGATGGAACTAATTGGAGTTATTAATATCGTACAAGTGGGCACTCAATTGGTCGTTCACCGCGCCGGGTGTGTCCATCCTTGCGGTTATTGCAAGGGTGGGGTCTTTGACTTTGCCCTTTGTTCGTCCTTTCCTTGCCTCTTCCTCGTACTGCCCCAAACGCTTTCGAAACTAGTACCACGTAGTTAACTGTTGACATCATAAAACTTCCATGCTACCCTCCCTTGTGACGTCGCCGCTCCATTCCCCCCTCTTCTCATTACCTCCTTACCTCTCTACCTCCTTACTTCTTCTAAGTCCTTTATTTGCCACTCATACAAACTTCTACCCCCGTAACCCCCTTTGTTTGCCACTCTTACGAAAACAGCCGGGGTGTACCCAAACTTTTCCCAAAAAGGCACTCCCATGACCTCGAATCCTTCTAATCTCAGCTCTGCGCCCCACTGTCACCACCGCTTTCCCACCGGCCGCCGCTGTCGCCTCCCCATCGCCGATCCGGACTCTAATTTTTGCCTCCGCCACGCCTTCCGCCGCAAGCAGGCCGAGGACGACGCCCGCCTTGCCGCAGCCCTCACCCGCCAGTCCGACGGCTTTCAGACCGCCGCCGGCATACACAAATCCCTCAGCCACCTCTACCGCAACCTGGCCGACAATCGTATCTCCCCCCGCCGCGCCGCCGTCCTCGCCTATATCAGCAACCTCCTCCTCCGCACCCTTCCGGCCATCGAGCAGGAGCTGGACCCGGACGCCGCTTCCGGCGCGCCCACCATCATCTGGGATATTCCCCGCCCACCGCGCGATCCGCTTGAAAACCAGAGGCAAGAACAAGATGCCGGGCTGGAGTCCGGCGCACCAGGAGAAACGGAAAAGAAATCGAGCGCGGCAAATCGAGGAACGCGATGAGACAGGAGCGAAAATCCTGATTACAATGAGGCTCATGCGAAGAAACCGGTACGCGGGACTGGCTGCGCGGATGGCGGCGATTGCGGCGGCCATCGTGTGCCTGGGATTGTTCCTCGATGCCCAGGGCGGGCAGCGGAATCAGCCGCTGCAGCGGGCGGCGGAGCGCAGCCTGGCGGGGCGGCGGGGGACGGTGGTGGTGGTGGATGTGGCGTCGGGAAAAATTGTGGCGGCGCGGGGGATGGAGACGGCGCGGAGAAGAGTGACTTCGCCGGGGTCCACGCTGAAGCCCTTTGTGCTGATGGCTCTGCTCGATGCGGGCAAAGTGGACGTTGCGGAGGCGCGGATTTGCCGCAAGCCGCTGCGCATCGGAAGCGCGAATCTGGACTGCACGCATCCGGAGGAAGTGGCCGAATTGAATGCCGCGGAGGCGCTGGCCTATTCCTGCAATTCCTATTTCGCCGAGGTAGCGGCGCGGCTGACCGGGAGAGAACTCGCGGAGGCGCTGCGGCGCGCGGGGCTGGATACGCGGAGCGGGATGGCCGGGGGCGAGGCCGAAGGGCGCATCGCGGTGCCCGCCAGCCAGGAGGAAGTGCAACTCGAGGCACTGGGCTATTCCGGCGTGGAGGTGACGCCGCTGGAGCTGCTGGAAGCCTACCGCAGGCTGGCGCTGCGCAAGAGGAAAGGCGCGGAGGCCCGCGATGCGGCAGTGTTCGCCGGACTCGAGAAATCGGTGGAATATGGCATGGCCCACAGCGCAGCCGTAAACGGAATGAAGGTGGCGGGGAAGACGGGAACTTCGCCGGCGCGGAATACGCGCTGGACGCACGGATTTTTCGCGGGATATGCGCCGGCGGATTTTCCTGAGATCGCCGTGGTGGTTTATTTGGAGCAGGGACGGGGGATGGACGCGGCGGCGGTGGCGCAGCCTGTGCTGGAAACGTATTCGGCGCGGAGGAGTAAGCGGTGAAGGCTGCGTGGCTGTTGCTTTTGCTGGCGGCAGCGTTTCCAGGCGCGGGGCGGGCGGAGGAGGTGCGGGTGCGCTTTTATGCTACGCATCCGCCGGCCGAGGCGGTGATTTCCGTGGCAGCGGGGGAACTGCGCTGGAAGACGTGCGCCCAGTGTCCGGAGAACACGGCGAAGCGGCTGCTGTTGCAGGGTGCGGGCGGCGAAGTGATGGTGAAGGATGCCGGGACGAGCGCGGAGATTTTTATCCAGGGAAAATACCGGTTGGAAGCGGCGGGGATGCCGTACATCGAGGAAGATTTTGCGTTGCGGGTGACGGCGCGGGAAGGACGGCTGCTGCTGACGGCGCAAGTGCCTCTGGAGGAGTACACGGCGGCGGTGCTGGCGGGAGAGACGGGGGAGTTTCGAAATGCAGAGGCGCTGAAGGCCATGGCGGTGACGGTGCGAACGTACGCCACACGTTTTCGCGGTAGGCACGGCGATGAAGGATACGATTTCTGCGACACGACGCACTGCCAGTTCCCGCGGTGGAATGGCGCCAGGGAAAGATTTCGCGTGGCGGCTGCGGCCACCCAGGGGGAAGAGCTGTGGTTTAACGGGGGCCCCGCGGCGGCGCATTACCACCAGAATTGCGGCGGGATGATTGCGGCGGGGAGCGAAGCGTGGTCGGGCGTGCGTGAGGCGTATCTGCGCGCGCATGCCGACCGCTATTGCGTGGCGGGTGCGCCGCTGCGCTGGGAATCGGCGCTGGCCGTGGCGGACCTGGATGCGGCGCTGCGGGCGGCCGGGATTACGCCGCCGGCGGGTTGGACGAAGCTGGAAGTCGCGGCGCGAACGGGGAGCGGGCGGGTGCGGCTCGTGCGGCTCGGCGGAGGAGCATTGCCGGTGCTGACCGTCGCGGCGTCTTCGCTGCGCTTCGCGGTGGGCCGGGCGCTGGGATGGGAAAAGCTGCGCAGCGATTTGTATGAAGTCCGCGGCGACGGCGGGAAAATTATTTTTTCCGGCCACGGCGCGGGCCACGGCGTGGGCCTCTGCCAGGCCGGAGCCGAAGAGATGGGCCGGGAAGGAAGAACTTACCAGGAGATTTTAAACTTTTATTATCCGGGCACAACCGTGAAGGGCGCGGACGAAGAGGCGTGGAAGAGACGCGAAAGCGAACGTTTCGAACTGCTCAGCACGCAGCCCGAGGAAGATACGGCCCTGCTGGACCTGGCGGAAAAAATTCTAAAGGAAAACGAAGCGGCGGCAGGCTGGAAGATCGGATTCCGCGTGCGTCTGAAAGTGTTTTCAACGCTGAAAAGCTATCGCGACACGACCGGGCAGGCTGGCTGGGTGGCGGCGACGACGCGAGGAAATACCATCCGCCTGCAACCGCTGGCGGTGCTGAAACAAAAAAGAGTGCTGGAATCCACGCTGCGTCATGAGCTGTTTCACGTTCTGGTCGAATCGCGGGGACAGGCCGAGTTGCCGCTCTGGTTTCGCGAAGGACTGGTTCTCTATCTCTCCGCGCCGGAAGAAAAAGACAAAGATGAGGCGGCGATGAGCGATCGCCGAATGGAAAAAATTCTGGAAAATCCCGCCAGCCGCGAGCAGATGCAGCAGACCTATCGCGCGGCACGGATGCGCGTCGCGCAATTGTTTCTGAAATTCGGGCGCGCGGCCGTTCTGGATTGGCTAAGCAGCGGGATTCCCGGCGGCGCGCTCGATGGCGGCGAACCGCCCGGCGGCCATCGCGCAGAGCAGCAGCCATGAAGCCAGTCCGAGGGAGTAAGCCAGCGGAAGGCGAATGAGCAAGCTGGCGGTTTCGCCGGCAAAGGTCGGATGCTCCGAACGGGGCGTCCAGCCAGCCAGCGGGATCGCCGCGTAAAAGATCAGAAGGGCAGCGAGAGCCACCACGGCCGAATAGTGGCGGCAGGCCAGTGAAGAGCGCCAGGTCTTCCACTGGCGGCGGGCGAAGGCGGAAAAACCGGTGTCCGCGGCCAGCACGCCGAGGGGCAGAAGGAGTCCCGGCACAAGAATCCACCGAAGCGCAAAAAAGAAGGCGGCGCTGAGGTGGGTCAGCAAAGCGACCGAGATGTGCCTGCGGAGAAAGGCGGGCATCATCGAGCGCAGGAAAAGAGACCAGGCTTCGCCGGAGATGCTGAGGACATATACGATGACCCAGAGGATCCAGGCGAGAAACAGAAAAAGAAGGAAGGCGGGAAGACGCCGCACGGCGCGACGGAATGAATCCGCCATAGGAAAAGTCTCCGAGCGGGAAGCGTCGCGGAACCAGGCTAACGTGCCGCAATGGAGGAGAAGAGCGGCAAAGACGAGAGCCGCGCCAAGAACGATATTGAGAGCGAGCTGCCAGAGTTTGGCCTCGGGGATGCGCAGCCATTCGTAGAATAGGAAAAAGAGCGCGGCATTGCCGAAGAAATGCAGGAGCCAGAGACGCGGAGCGCGAAGCGCCGCGGCGGCATCCTTAATAGCGTCGAAGCGCGACATCACTTCACCTCCAGGCTGGCAGCGTCGGTCGTGGCCAGCATCGCGGGCTGATACATGGGCTGAACCATGGCCGGGCTGATCTGAAACTTGCCCGGATTCACGATTTTCAGCAGATAGACGTACTGTTGTTTCTTGCTGAAGTAAGTTTGAAAAAATGCCGCGCGATTGTCATGAAACTCGCGGCGGGTCCAGTAGGATTCCCACCAGGAGGGCCGCTCCTTCAGTTCGTAGAGACTGTCGTGCTGGACGAATTCCGCGCCGGCGGGAATGGGGTCCTCGATGAGCAGGTAGCGCCATTCGCCGCCGCCGATGGTGAGGCGCACGGCGATGACGTCGCCGGTTTGCACCGTGCCGCTGAGAGGATCGAGCGCGTAGACGATCTTCTCGTCTTTTTTCTCCTGCCGCAGGCGGAAATAATCGCGGGTGATGTTCAGGGAAAACTTGTTGGTTTGGATGAGGCGCTTGTCGTTCGAAAAGTAGGAGCCGCTGGCGGACCAATAGAGCCTGCCGGGGCCGGATTTGTGGATGCGGATTTCATTGCGCCCGGTTTGCAACTGCGCGGCGGTGAGATGCATGGAAGGCTGGACGGGGTTGAAGCTGTCCGCAGCGGTGAACTGTTTCGAAAGAACCTGCTTGCCGTTGACGAAGACCTCGGCTTTGAAATTGGCGTCGAGTTCGTGGCTGGCCTTGACGTATTCGGTTAGGCCGAAGACGACCATGGCGGTCTGCTTGGTGCTGTCCCAGAAGTAGCCGCCGTTGCGGTGATTGACCAGCCAGAAGGCCGCCTTGGGAAGCAGCGGACTTTGCGGTTGCGCGAGACTGAGAAGGCGGACGGCGAAGGCGGTGGTTTCCGCGGCGTCGTCGATTTCGAATTCCATGAAGTAGTCGTACGCGGCGGGCCACCAGGCTTCGCGGTCGTCGGACTTGGCGGAGGCTTCGAGTTTTTCGGCGATCTCTCTGGCGCGGGCCTGGTCTTTTTCAGCGATCAGCGCCAGGCCGAGCATGGCCAGACCTTGCGTGGACATGTCGTTGCGCTTGTCCCAGGTGGACTGGAGGTATTCGGGCTTGGAGGCTTTGTTGAGCGCCAGCGCATAGAGAACGTAGGATTGCAGGTCGGGACGCATGTTGGCGTGTTTGTCGAGGGCGGCAGTGAGAAAGTTCTGCGCTTTGGTGAGCGCTTCGGCGTCCACGTCATAGCCGGCGGCGCGGGCCTGGCCGAGGCCGCTGACGACGTAGGCGGTCATGAAGGGATGCGTCTGGTCGGTTTCCCACCAACCCCAGCCGCCGTCCTCGTGCTGGTACTGGTA
>JAIQGC010000094.1 GCA_020072805.1 Terriglobia bacterium | reverse complement strand
GCGCGGTTTGCTCCTCCAGCGCCTTCTGCGGGCGGCGAAGAGCCCGTCCTTCTGCCCGGCGAATCCCTGGCTAAGTACCGCGGACGCCCCGCCACCATGCTGCCTCCCGACGAGCCCGAGCGCGAGACGCCCGCGGCCCGCGAAGAAGGCGTGGAAACGATGGAAGCGGCGGCCCCGGCCGCGGCTCCTCCGGCCAGCGAAGTGCAAGCGCCCAGCCTGGCGCAGCGCATTCGCCGTGGCCTGCCCAGCTGGCTGCTGGCCCAGAGCGAATCGGAGACCCCTGCCGACGCCGCTCCGGTCCAGGAGGAATCCAGCGCCCCGCAGGCAGCGGCGCCAGCAGCGCCCGCTCCCAGCGAACCCGATTTGAACGAGGATGACGTTACCGCTCTCTCCTCCAGCCTGGCCGAAGCCCGCCATGAAGAAACGGGCGAGGAAGCCGAGGCTGACGCCGTCACCGGCAACGGAGCGATCGAAGAGGAAGCCGAAGAAGAGGCCACCGAAGTCGCCGACGCCCTGGGCGAGTCCATCATGGACGCTCAGGAGGAAGAAGAACTGGCCGCCGAGGAAGCGCACGACGAAGCCATCGCCGCGGCGTCGGAAGAGGCCCACGGAGAAGAACCTCACCACGAAGAGGCTCACGAAGAGCATCTTCCAGCGGAAGCTCACGCGCACGCCGACGAGCATGCCCAGCCGGCCGAGTTGGCCGCGGAAGAATTCCTGCTGCCCGGCGAAACCCGCTCGATTCCCAGCCGCCCGCGGCCCTACACTCCGCCGCCAGCCCGGTTCCCTTCCCGGCCCGAATCTCAGCCCCAGGCTGCGCCGGAAGAAGGCTATCCGGAAGACCGCCAGCCGGAAGACAACCAGTCCTACGTGGGACAGCCCCGCGAAGACCGCGGGCCGCGCGATTCCGCGCGCGTCGGCGGCGATCCCCGCGCGCGCTTCCAGCGCCCGCAGCGTGGCGGACGCGACCGCGGACGCGGCGGCCCGCGTCATGGACGGCGCGACCGCGGCGGACGTCCCCGATTCGAACGCAGCGGCGGAGGACGCGGCCCGCAGGGCCGCCCCGAAGGCGCTCATCGCCGCCCGCAACTGATTTCGGAAATGCTCAAGGCCGGCCAGGAAGTGGTCGTGCAGATCGCCAAGGAGCCTCTCGGCAAGAAGGGCGCGCGCATCACCAGCCACATCGCCCTGCCCGGACGCTTCCTGGTGTATATGCCTACCATCGACCACGTGGGCGTCTCCAGAAAAATTCCGTCGGCGGAAAACCGCTCGCGGCTACGCCGCCTGGTTGGCGAAGCCAAGGGCAACTTCCCCGGAGGATTCATCGTGCGCACGGCGGCCGGCGAAGCCACCGACGAGGAAGTCCGCGCGGACATCGAGTTCCTGGGACAAACCTGGAGCAAAATCAAAAAGAACGGCGAAGACCGCAAGGCCCCTTCCCTTCTGCACCGCGACCTCAATCTCGTCGAGCGCATCCTGCGCGACTACGTCAACGAGGAATACACCGCCATCTGGGTGGACAACGAAGAGGAGTACGGCAAGATCGTCGAGTTTGTCACGCGCTTCCAGCCCAAGATGGTCGGACGCGTCAAGCTCTACTCCAAGGAAACCCCCATCTTCGAGGAGTTCGGCATCCAGCACGACCTGGACAAGGCGCTAAGGCCCAAGGTGTGGCTGAAATCCGGCGGCTACATCGTCATCAACCACACCGAAGCGCTGGTGGCCATTGACGTCAACACCGGCAAGTACGTGGGCAAGGGCTCCACGCGGCTCGAAGACACCATCGTCAAAACCAACCTCGAAGCCGTCAAGGAAATCGTGCGCCAGATCCGCCTGCGCGACCTCGGCGGCATCATCGTGGCCGACTTCATCGACATGGAAGAACGCCGCAACCGCGAAAAGGTTCTGGCCGCACTGCAGCAGGCTCTCGATCAGGATAAGGCGCCCTCGAAGGCCCTGGGCTTCAACGAGTTCGGCCTGGTCTGCATCACCCGCAAGCGCACCAAACAGGCGCTCGAGCGCGTGCTCTGCCAGCCCTGCCAGTCCTGCTCCGGCTCCGGCATGGTGAAATCCATCCCCACGCTCTGCTACGAAATCCAGGCGGAAGCGCGCAAGATGGCCAAGGACCACGAAGAAGCCAACCTGACCATCCGCGTGCACCCGGAAATCGCCAAGGCGCTGAAGACGCGCGAGGCCATGCTCATCGACGAACTCGAGCAGACTTCGCATAAGCATGTGATCATTCAGTCCGACGCCACCTTGCACTGGGAGCAGTACGACATCTATTAGTCGGGTGACTAGTGATTCGTGACTGGTGACTCGTGAAAGAGTGCCGGTTGCGGAGTCAGCGAAAAAACGAAACGCCCGGGCGCTTCATCGGCCCGGGCGTTTTTTGTTCTTTTCCCGAAATGAGAATACCTGATCTCCACCCAGGATTGCCTGTAGACGCTGCATGACACAACCTGCAGGAATGTATGGATCGCTCAATGCGCCGCGGGAACTAGTGCACACCGGGCGCCTTTTGGAATATGCTATTCCTGAGGAACAGATATGGCTTCCCGAGTGGACCTGTCGGCAAAGCTTCCGGAGATCGCGGCCATCTGCCGCCGCTTCGACGTCCGCGAACTCTCTTTGTTCGGGCCTGCCTTTCGAACGGACAGCGACTTGGATTTCCTCATTGAATTCAATCCCGCCGCCCGAATCGGCCTGATCCAGCTCGGACTTCTGCAGCAGGAGCTGGAAACGCTCCTCGGACGGAAAGTGGACCTGGTTCCCAAGTCAGGCCTCAAACCGCTCATTCGTGACAGCGTTCTGCACTCCTCTGAGCCTGTTTATGCGGATTATGGAAATCACCAAAAGCGAATTTCCAATCTAGCCTGATTCCCTCACTCGAATTTCAAAGGCTTCTCTATGCCTGCTCCCCGTCCCTGCGTTTGCCTGTGCTATCATTTTGTTTTGGCGGAGCAGGCTTATTCCCTGAGAGCGAGCAGCCGATGAGCGCACGGATTCTGGACGGCAACAAAATCAAGGAGCAGATTTTCGACGAGCTGAGCAGAGACATTCGCACCCTGGCCGAACAGGGCGTGCAACCCGGCCTGGCCGCCATTCTCGTGGGGGAAGACCCCGCTTCGCAGATTTATGTGAAGAGCAAAATCGCTGCCTGCGTGCACCTGGGCATGGCCAGCTGGATGCACACGCCTTCCGCCAGCGTCACCACCGAGGAACTCCTCCGCCTTGTGCAGCAGCTCAACGAAGACGATTCCGTCGACGGAATCCTCGTGCAGCTTCCCCTGCCCCCGCAAGTCGACAGCAAACGCATCCTGGAAGCCGTGGACCCCGCCAAGGACGTGGACGGATTTCATCCCGCCAACCTCGGCCGGCTGGTCAGCGGCCGCGCCGGCCTCGTGGCCTGCACTCCCGCGGGCTGCATGGAAATTCTGCGGCGCAACGAGATTAAAATCGAAGGCGCCAACGCCGTCGTCGTGGGCCGCAGCGACATCGTGGGCAAGCCCATGGCCCTGCTGCTCATGCACGCCAACGCCACGGTGACCATCTGCCATTCGAAAACGCGCGATCTGCCCGACGCCGTGCGCCGCGCCGACATCGTCGTCGCCGCCATGGGCCGCGCCGGCTACGTGCAGGCCGATTGGCTCCGCCCCGGGGCCGCCGTCATTGACGTGGGCACCAACCGCATCACCAGCCTCGCCGAGGCCGAGCGCCTCTTTCGCAACTTGCCCGAACGCCTGGAAAAATTCCGCGCCAAGGGCCAGGCTCTGGTAGGCGACGTGCACCCCGACGCCATCAACGTGGCCGGCGCGCTCACGCCCGTGCCCGGCGGCGTCGGCCCCATGACCATCACGATGCTGATGAGCAACACGGTGCAGGCGGCGCGCATTCGCCGCGGAGCAGGAATTTATGGCAATCCCCGAAACACAGGAGCCGCGCAACCCGCCGGCGGCCGCTGACCAGCGCATGATCAAACTCGGGCTCACCGGCGGCATCGCCTGCGGGAAGAGCGTGGTCGCGGAAATTCTGCGCGGCCTGGGCTATCCCGTGCTGGACGCCGATTCGCTCGCGCACCATCTGATGGAGCCGGGCCAGCCCGCGCATCAGGAAGTGCTGCGTGAATTCGGGGAAGAGGTCGCCAGCCCCAGCGGATGGATCGACCGTAAAAAACTGGGCGAAAAAGTTTTCGGCAACAGCGAGCGGCTGGCCAAGCTGAACAGCATCGTGCACCCGCGCGTGGCCGAAGCCATGCAGCAGCGCTTCGCCGACTGGCAGCGCGTGGGGCGGGAGATCGTGTTCGTGGAGGCGGCGCTGATCCTCGAGGCGGGCTTCGATAAGCAACTGGACGGCGTGGTGGTGGCCTGGTGCCGCCCGGAGCAGCAACTGCAGCGCCTGCTGGCGCGCGGCCTCAGCGAGGACGAGGCCGTGCAGCGCATCGCCTCGCAACTGCCGCTCGAGAAAAAAAAGGCGCTGGCCACCGAACTCATCGATTGTTCCGGCACGATGGAAGATACGCAGCGGCAGATCAAGGAACTGATCAAGCGCGTGCGCCTGCGCAAATTGCGCGGCTGGGACAAGGACAAGGCGCCGGGCAGGGCCGTCAAAAAAACGCCTTCGCCCGCCTGATTTTTTTCGCGGGGCGCGCAGGAGCGTCCCGCGCGATGCCGATCAACAGCACGAAATACGAATCATCGTGGAAGGAACCCGCCATGACAAAAGAACAGATGCAAAATCGCCTTCGCTGGGCCGCGCTGGGATTGACCCTGGTGCTGGGCATCTTTTACGCCGGCTCGAAGTGGGGCCCGCGCCAGCCGGCCGCGGGCAACGTCGAAGCCTTGCCCCTGGCAGGCGGACCCGCCGCGGGATCAGTCCGTGAATCTTTGCCGGGGCTGGCCATGCCCCGCGGGCAGGACGTGGCCCTCACCGACGAAGAAGCCATCAACGTGCGCGTTTACCGGCAGGCCGCGCCCGCCGTCGCCAATATCCTCACCAAGGCCACGCAGTACGATTTCTTCATGGACCCGGTGGCCGTCGAGGGCGCCGGCTCCGGCTTCCTGATTGATCCGCGCGGATACATCCTCACCAATTTCCACGTGGTGCAGGGCGCGCAGACGATTGAAGTGGTGCTGGGCGACCGTTCGCGCTATCCGGCGAAATTTATCGGCGCGGACCAGCGCAACGACGTGGCCCTGGTGAAGATCGATCCCAAGGGCAAAACGCTGGCGGCGCTTACGCTGGGTGATTCCGGCGCATTGCAGGTCGGGCAGAAAGTGCTGGCCATCGGCAATCCCTTCGGCTTCCAGAGCACGCTGACCACCGGAGTGGTCAGCGCGCTGGGCCGCACCGTGCAGACCAGCGAGACGACTTTTATCGACGAAGCCATTCAGACCGACGCCTCCATCAACCACGGCAATTCCGGCGGCCCGCTGCTGAATTCGCACGGCGAAGTCATTGGCATCAATTCCGCGATTTACACGCCCTCGGGAACGACCGCGGGAATCGGCTTCGCCATTCCCATCAACACTGTCGCCATTCCCATCAACACTGCGCGGCAGATCGCCCAGGATTTGATCACCGAAGGGCGCGTGCACCGCGCCTACCTCGGCGTGGGCACGCTGCCCGTCGGCGGAGGACTGGCCGAAGCGCTCGATTTGCCCGTGAAGGAAGGTTTGCTCGTGGAAACGCTGGCCCGCGGCGGCCCGGGCGACCGCGCGGGAATTCACGGCGGCAACCGCACGGTGGTCATCGGAATGCAGCGGCTGAATATCGGCGGCGACGTGATTGTAGCGCTGGACGGTAAGCCCGCCGCCAGCCAGCTGGATGTGAACGTGGCGCTCAACCGCAAGAAGCCGGGAGAGAAAATCACCGTGACGGTCTATCGCGGTGACAAGAAGATGGATATCGAGGTTACGCTCGGCGAGCGGCCGGGAAATTAGTGGAAGTTGACAGTTTAAAGTTGTCAGTTGAAAGCGGCCGGCTTTTCTGTGCCGGAAGCGCTCCATACGCTAACCCATCGCCATTCCCATCAACACTGCGCGGCAGATCGCCCAGGATTTGATCACCGAAGGGCGCGTGCACCGCGCCTACCTCGGCGTGGGCACGCTGCCCGTCGGCGGAGGACTGGCCGAAGCGCTCGATTTGCCCGTGAAGGA
>JAIQGC010000093.1 GCA_020072805.1 Terriglobia bacterium | reverse complement strand
GACCGGCTGATCCCTTATGATCCGCGGGCGGAACATCGCGGCTGGCAGGGGCGCGAGCGGCTGGCGCGGGAGTTGCGCACCGAACGCTTCGACCTCGCCATTCTTTTTCAGAATGCTTTTGACGCCGCCTGGCTCGCCTGGCGCGCGGGGATTCCGCAGCGGGTCGGCTACGCCCGCGACGGCCGCAGCCTGCTGCTCACTCAGGCGATTCCCGTTCCGCGGCCGGAAGAAATTCCCGCGCACGAGCAGTTCTATTATTTGGAATTGCTCCGCCGCGCCGGATGGATCGGCAAGCCGGGCGGAGAAGAGTTTATTTCGCTGGAGGTTTCCGAAGAGCAGCGCCGCCGCGCTTCCGTGTTTTTGCTGGAAGCGGGCGCACGGCCGCATGCCCCGCGGCTGGCCATCGGCGCGGGGGCTTCCTATGGCTCGGCCAAATGCTGGCCCCCGGAGCGCTTTTCCGCTCTGGCCAATCGCCTGACCGCGAACTTCGATAGCGATGTGATATTGTTCGGCACATCCGCGGAGCAGCCCGTGGCGGAGGCCATCATCGCCGGTATGAAGCGCGCCCCCATCAACCTGACCGGCCGGACGGCCATCGCCGATCTGCCGGGGCTTCTTTCGCAGTGCCATCTTTTCGTGGGCAACGATTCCGGCGCGATGCACGTCGCCGCGGCGGTGGGCTTGCCTGTCGTCGCCGTCTTTGGCCCGACAGACCCGCAGGGGACCGCACCGGTCACGCCGCGCTGCTCGATCGTGCAGGAAAAACCATATTGCAGCCCGTGCTTTCTGCGCCGCTGCCCCACGGACCACCGCTGCATGACCGCCATTCAGCCGGAGACCGTCGCGGACGCCGCGCAATCCTGGCTGGCGGCAAGGCAGGCTCCGCATGCCTGAAGCGAAATCCTTGCGCCCCGCTGTTTTTCTCGACCGCGACGGCACCATCTCCGAAGAGGTCGGCTACTTGAATCACCTCAGCCGGTTTCGTATGTTGGATTGTGCTCCAGGGGCCATCCGGCGGCTGAAGGATGCCGGATTTCCGGTGTTTGTGGTGACCAACCAGTCCGGCGTGGCCCGCGGCTATTTTCCGGAGTCGCTGGTGGCGCAGGTGCACGCGGAGATGAATCGCCAACTGGAAGGCGCGGGCGTGAAGCTCGACGGCATCTACTGCTGCTTTCACCGCGGCGAGGATGCCTGCGATTGCCGCAAGCCCAAGCCGGGATTGCTGGAACGGGCGGCGCGCGAACATGCCCTGGACCTGGCGCGCTCCATCGTGGTCGGCGATCGCTATCTGGATATCGAACTGGCCCGCCGTGTGGGCGCGCAAGCCGTGCTGGTGCGGACGGGATTCGGCCGCGGCGAACTGCAATGGCATTCTGCGGACTGGCCCGCTGCTCCGGATTACATCGCGGAGGATCTGGGCGAAGCGGCCGAGTGGATTTTGAGGAACCGGCGATGAAAAAACAGAAACAACGGGCTGTCCCGGCGGTGGACTATGCGGTGCTTGGCGATTTCGTGCACCAGTTCGCCACCCGCAAGGTGGTCCTTTTCGGTGATTTTGTCGCCGACGAATTTCAGTTTGGTGAAATCGCCCGCGTCTCCCGCGAAGCTCCGGTCCTGATACTGCGGCATCGCGAAACGCGCCTGGTTCCCGGCGGGGGCGCCAATGCGGCCAATAATCTGGCCGATTTCGGGGCGCGCGTGCTGCCGGTTACGGCCGTGGGTGACGACGCGGCGGGGGACTCTCTCATCCAATTCTTCCGCGCGAAAAAAGTGGATGTCTCCGGCATTCTGCGCGTGAAAGGCTGGACAACGCCGGTCAAAACCCGCTTTCTGGCCGGATGGGCGCACACCGCGCAGCAGCAGGTTCTTCGCGTGGACCGCGAGCCGCGGACTCCTCTGCCGCAGGACGCGCAAGCCAAGCTATTGAAAAAACTCCGCGAGCGCCTCAGCCGGGCGGACGCCCTGGCCGTTTCCGATTATGGATTTGGCGTGGCCCGCCCGGAAGCGGTGCGCGAGGTTCTTCAGAAGAGAAAAAGTTCGCTGATCGCCACGCTGGACGCGCGCCACGACCTGACGGCCTACGCTGGGACGGGCATCACCGCTGCCACGCCCAACGAGTCCGAACTGGAATCCCTCCATCACACCACGATCGGACGCAATCTCGGTGAACTGGAGCGCTGCGGCAGGGAAACGCTCGTCGAGATGAAGGCCGCGGCGCTGCTGGTCACCCGCGGGCGTGACGGCATGGCCCTCTTCGAGCCGGGAAAACCCACGGCGCACATTCCCATCCACGGCAGCGATCAGGCCGTGGACGTCACCGGCGCGGGCGATTCCGTTCTGGCTGCTTTTACGCTGGCGCTTTCCTGCGGGGCCAGTCCACTCGAAGCGGCGCATCTCGCCAGCATTGCAGGGGGCATCGTGGTGATGAAGCCGGGAACGGCCACGGTGCGCCGCGAAGAACTACTGGCCGCCATTCGCCTCGAGGTCACCGGGGCCTGAACCATGCGCAGCGCCCAACAAAAGATTCTCTCGCGCGAGCAACTTGTTACGCGTCTTGAGGAGCACCGCCACCGGGGAGAGAGCATCGTCTTGGCCAACGGCTGCTTCGATATTCTTCACGCCGGGCATGTCCGCTACCTGGCTGGGGCGCGCGCCGAAGGCGACCTGCTGGTTGTTGGCGTCAACGCAGATTCCAGCGTGCGCCCGCTCAAGGGGCCGGGCCGCCCGGTTCTTTCCGAAGACGCCCGCGCGCTTCTTGTGGCTTCCTTGCGCGTGGTGGACTACGTGGTGATCTTCTCCGAACCCAACGTCGAAGCGCTGCTGGCGGCCTTGCGCCCGCAGGTCCACGCCAAGGGCACCGACTACACCGCCGAGACCGTGCCGGAGCGCGAAACCGCCGCGCGCCTGGGGATCCGCGTGGCCATCGTGGGCGACCCCAAGGACCATTCCACGCGCGATCTTCTGGAAAAAATACGCAGAGTGGCGCATGGCTGAGAAGAATTTTCTCGTTCTTCGTCTGGGCTCGCTCGGCGATATCGTGCACACTTTTCCCGCCGTTGCCGGCCTGCGCGCCAGTTTTCCCGGCAGCGGCATCGTCTGGCTCACCAGCGAACGCTGGCGCACGCTGGTCGAGCGCAGCGGGCTCGCGGACACGATTTGGACAGTGGATACGCGCAGACTTTCTTCCATTCGCGAAACACTGCGCCGGGTCCGCAGCCAGCGTGACTCCTGGGCTGCTTCCATTGATTACCAGGGCCTCTGGAAGTCTGCGCTGTTCCCGTTTCTCGGGGGAGTGCACCGCCGCATCGGCTTCGCTCCCGGCGTGGTCCGCGAATTTGGCGTTCCGCTGCTTTATACCGACCGCGTCCGCACGAAGGCGGAGCACGTCGCCGACCAGAACTCCGAACTCACGCTGCGCGCCGGAGCTTTCCAGGCCGTGGCCCCTTTTACGCTGCGCGTCCTGGATGAGGAAGTTGCCGCGTGGAATCAGGAAAGGACTCGCGCCGGGATCGAGCGCTACTGCGTTCTGGCGCCCGGCGGCGGCTGGCAATCCAAGTGCTGGCCCGCCGTTCGCTTTGGGGCACTTTGCCGCAGGATTCGCGACGACCTCGGGCTGCGCTGCGTTGTAAACTATGGTCCCGGAGAAGAATCCCTGGCCGAAATCGTGCGCGCTGCCAGCGGAAACAGCGAACCCTTGTTGAATACCAACTCTTTAGGCGGATTGATGGCTATGTTGCGCAATGCCGCTCTGGTCGTGGGCGGCGATACCGGCCCGCTGCATCTGGCGGTGGCTCTGGGCGCGCCCGTGGTGGGCCTCTACGGCCCGACCAATCCGGCGCGCAACGGCCCCTACAGTAAAACCGACATCGCGTTGCGCGTTGCCGGGGTGGCCACCACCCACCGGCGAGAGAGCGCGACGCATCCCGCGATTCTGGCTCTTTCCGTGGAAGAAGTTTTCGCCGCCGTCACCCGCCGCCTGGAGGCCGCACGATGAATCCACTTCTGGCGGAGAAAATTTCCCGCTGGCGCGTGCGCGCGGGTTATCCCGTGGCCCTCGCTGTTTTTTATTTTGCGCGCCCCGTGCCCAAGCTCATTCTTGCCGGCGGCCTGATCGGGTTTGTGGGTTTGCTTATTCGGGCCTATGCCGCCGGTTATCTGCACAAGCAGGAAGTTCTCACTACCACCGGCCCGTATGCCTACACCCGCAATCCGCTGTATCTCGGCAGTTCGTTCCTGGCCGTTGGACTGGCGATTGCTTCCGGCAACCGGATTTCCGCGGTGCTCCTGCTGGCCTATTTTTCGTTTTTTTATTTCGTGGTCATGCGCAAGGAAGAAAGCGAACTTCTGGCGCAGCATGGCACGGCTTTCGAGGAATATGCCCGCAGGGTTCCGCTGTTTCTGCCGCGCTTGAGCAGCGGGGGAACCGCGCATGCCGAAGGCGCGTCGTTTTCCTGGGCACAGTATAGGAAGAATCACGAGTATCAGGCTGTTTTCGGGCTTTTGGCGATTCTTGGTTTGCTTGTTTTTCTCTGGGCTTTTCACCTGGGTTAACGATTTCCCGCACCTGCGCACCCCGCAAAGCAGGAAACTTCCAAATTCTCTCCGTTGGTAAGCACTTGGATCGCTCCATTGCGATCCGTGCGCAGCACGCGCACGCGGGCCGCTTCCAGCCGGGCGAGCATTTCCGCGCTGGGATGGCCATAGGGATTTTCCGCGCCCGCGGAGATCAGCGCGAGTTGCGGATGCACGCGCGCCAGAAATTCCTCCGTCGTCGAATTGCGGCTTCCGTGGTGTCCGGCTTTCAGGACATCCGCGGCCAGGTTTGCCTCTTTTGCTTGCGCCAGGAGCGCGGCTTCCGCCTGGCGCTCGATGTCTCCCGGCAGCAGAAATGCCCGCCGGCCATAGCTCAGGCGCAGGACTAGCGAATCGTTGTTCTGTGCTTCCGTGGCGGGCGCGGCGGAGGCCGCCTCCGGCCAGAGCACTTCCATTCGCGCGCCGCCCCAATCCGCGGCGTCGCCGCTGCGCTCATGCTCGATGGGAATTTTCCGCCGCCGCGCCTGCTCTTCCAGAGCCACTTGCGCCCGCGCGGTAATTTCCCTGCCGATCCACAAGCGGCCCACCTGAAAATTGTCCAGGATGGCACGCAGCCCGCCGATATGATCCTGATGCGCATGTGTGAGCGCCACGATATCCAGTCGCTGGATTCCCCGCGACCACAGATACGGCGATACGGCGTCCTCGCCGGGCTCCGGCCCCCCCGCGCGCGCTGCCTCCGCCATCGGCCCGCCCGCGAAGGAACCGCCGCCGTCAATCAGCATGGTTCGCCCCAGCGGACTCACCACCACGAGCGCATCGCCCTGGCCCACGTCCAGCGCGGTTATCTCCAGGTTGCTGGGATGCAAGGCCGGCGCAAACGGATAGATCGCGATGATCGCCGCGCTGGCCAGCAATACTGCCGCTGCCGCTATTCGCGCGGGCTTCCACCGGGTGATGGCCAGCGCCGCGAACGAGGCAAAAAATGCGAGCATGGCCCACGGCGGCGGCGCGGGGATGCGGTAGCTCCCATGCGGGATTGCGGCGAACCATGCGGCCAGATGCGTGAGCAGGGAAGTCAGCCAGACCAGCGGCCATGCCAGCGCTCGGGCCAGCGGGGCCCAGAGCAGCGCGCTGCCCAGCGTGAGAAATCCCAGGGGCACCAGCACGCCGGTGAGCGGCAACAGTAGCGGCACGGCTTT